>JAEWDX010000142.1 GCA_023389895.1 Bacillota bacterium | reverse complement strand
AAATTTCATAAAACAAATGAACGCATTTGGCATATAAAGGTACAATATAATCTTAATTTTGTTATGTAAGATGTGTGAAATTTTTATATGAGATTTTTTAAAGGGAGACAATTGTTTGGCTTTTAATTGACTCCCTTTCTGTATATCAGGAAGGCTCCTGTATCATTTTAGTCTCGTGATTAGTAAAAATCTAATGTTGGTAATACTCCGCCAATGCATTTGCAGCAATAATTGCTTGATACGCATCTTCAGGTGTTACAGGATGTAGCATATTCCCCATTGTATCTCCTTCAGCACAGGCATCCTCTGCTACTTTTCGCCACTCCTCTTCCTTAAACTCATCAAGACCTAAAACCTTTAGTGTTAATGGAAGGCCAACTTCTTTGATAAAATGAATGACTGCTTCTATTTCCTAATTCCAACAATTACATTCGCTCCAGATTGTTTAACTGCTTCACGGTGTCTATCGATTTCTTCTTGAGTAATTTGGAGATTAAATTTAGAGCAGTGTCCGTCACTAAAGGCATACATAAGGTATAGTAAGATTTAAATAAGGAGTGGTTTATAAGTTTGCTAGCATCGCTTTGAATGATATTTTTGAATAGGAGGAAACAAAGAATGTCAACATTGCATTTTGTCAAGCATCTTCTCAAAATTTAAAAAAAGTGTACTTCACAAATTATTCATTATAGCTACAGTTAATATTTATTATAATTAATATTGTGAACAAATAAATAAAAGGAGTAAAAGTATACATATGAAAGCTAATAATAAAAGTAGTAATAATAAGGGGAAAATAATTGCAATCGTTTTAGGTCTTGTAACAATAGTTGGTATTATATTGGTGTTTAATTATACTCCTGAACCCGACAAAGAAAATGCTAAAACGCTAAACATGGAAGGACAACCAACTCTCGGTGAAAAAGATGCTAAAGTACAAATTGTTGAAATGGGAGATATCATGTGTCCAGCATGTAAAGTTTGGATCTTGAATTATTTTCCAGTTTTAAAAGAAAAATATATAGACACAGGAAAAGCAACCTTTTCATTTACAAATGTTTTATTCCACGGAGATGTTTCAATAATTGGAGCACAAGCATTTGAAGCAGTATATGCATTATACCCAGAACAATTCTGGGATTATGTACACAATCTATACGAAATGCAACCAGAAAATGCTAATCATGATGAGGTTTGGATAAACGAAGATGTAGTTCTTGAAGTTGCCAGTAAAACAATTCCTAATTTCAACCAAGACGAATTTATAACAAAAATGAACAGCCAAGAAGTCATTGACGAAATAAATAAAGATACTTCATTAGTTGAAGAAACTGGATTACAATTAACACCTGGTATTTTTATTAACGGTGTTGAATTAACGGATCCATTCGATATGAAGAAAATAGAACAACTGATTGAAGAGGGGCTAAAGTAATGGGGGCGTCCAAGTCAAGATATAATGTATATTATTATGCTGCAGCTTGGGTCGTAGCGATTACGGCAACATTAGGAAGCTTATTCTACAGCGAAGTAATGAACTTTGTTCCGTGTAGTTTGTGCTGGTATCAAAGAATATTTATGTACCCACTAACGATTATTCTAGGAATTGCCGTGTATTATAATGAAGTAAATATAAAAAAATATATATTAGCAGTTTCAATTATCGGATGGTTAATAGCACTTTATCATGTATTACTTCAAAAAATACCGGCAATGAAAGCACTCGAACCGTGTAAGCAAGGGATTCCATGCACGGTAGATTATGTAAACTATTTCGGATTCATTACGATCCCAATGTTGTCATTAACAGCTTTTACGCTCATTATCATATTTATCTGGCTTGTAAAAGAGTAGCTTCGGCTACTTTTTTATTTTGGAGAACTTTTAAATTCACTTATTGCTTTTCATCCGAGACTTAGCGTCCTGTTCTAAAGAAATAGGTTAATTTAAACTCGTTCCAATTTTTTATATGGTTTTGATGGTAATTTAATACGAATTGAATCACCTGATTTTACTTCTCCACTTTGTAAGACGATCCCCATTATTCCTGCTTTTCTTATTAGATTACCTTCAGTATCTTTGTCTAAAACAGCCTTTAAAAGACCAGGTTTAAAATGATCTATTTGAGCACAAGGATTCCGTAAACCTGTTATTTTAACTATTGCTGTAGTACCAATGTACATTAGTGTGTCAGTAGGCAAATCAAGTAGATTTATTCCGACTGTTGTAATATTTTCACCCATTTGTCCAGGTTCAATCGTATATCGGCCTTTTAAATCTTCAAATAGCTCGCTATGAATTAAATGCACTTGTCTTAAATTAGGTTGATTGGGGTTTTGTGCGACTCTTGAACGATGTTTGACAGTAGATCCGAAATGAGCATCACCTTCAACCCCTGACTCTTCAACTAAATTAATACTTTGTTTATTTTCTTTACTAAATGAGTGTTTACTACTTGAACTCACTGCTACAACTTTTCCTAAAACAGCATTTTTCATTTTTTCTCACCCCTAAATTAATCCCGCATTAACGGTCTGTAAGACCCCCACTTCAAGAAGTTGTGGAAACAGAAAATTCTAAGTGGGGGATCTAACAGCCCGTAAATGCCCGATTGGTTCAACTAACAATCAGTGGGGATGGAGAAAACCCCCACTGATTGAAGTTTCACTTTATCATAACACTCATTTTGGTTTCTTCAATCAGCAATCCCTTTAATTTTTAACACTTGTTTTAGCCATTTTATTTTTACAATCATCAATTAATTAATGGGTGTTGGTTTCCATATTATCTAGTACAATACAATTAGTTGCTTTTTTCTTTATAATTAATTGAAAAAAATGTAGAAAAAGGGTGGTGTTTCAAATTATTAAACGGTGTTTGTGGGTAAAAACAAATGAGCCCCTTTATGTTGAGTATCATGATAAAGAATGGGGTGTTCCTGTTTATGATGATAGGTTATTGTTTGAAATGCTGTGTTTAGAAGGTGCGCAAGCAGGACTTAGTTGGTGGACGATTTTACAAAAAAGAGAGAATTACCGAAAAGCATTTGACCAATTTGAAGCAGAGAAAATTGTTACATATACAGAAGAAAAATTACAGTCATTAATGGAAAATGAAGGTATTGTGCGTAATAAGCTGAAAATTTATAGCGTTGTTGCGAATGCAAAGGCATTCTTAAAAATTCAAAAAGAATATCGTTCATTTTCAGCTTATATATGGAGTTTTGTCGATCATAAACCAATAGTAAACAATTGGGGAACAATTCAAGATGTACCGACCTCAAACGAAATAAGTATGAAAATGAGCAAACAGTTAAAAAAAGATGGATTTAAATTTGTCGGAAGCACAATCTGTTATTCCTATATGCAAGCGGTAGGAATGGTAAATGATCATACTTTAGATTGTTTCTGTCATCCTTCTAATGAATGATTTTAGACGATACTTTCTTACTTGCCCAAACTAAGGTTTAACTAAGCCCTTGCTGTGAAAATTACATTTAGGAGTGCAAGTGCAATAATTTTTGGAATATAAAAGTCAAATTCGGTTAAGAACAGTAGAAGGTAAGAAACTTCTACTGTATGTTGGTGTAATCTTTACGATTTTTTATTGTCGTAAAGGGCAAATGTAACTTCTGCTTCACAAGCGATTTCTCCATTTACTGTAGCAACAGCATTGGCTTTAGCAATGAACCCACGAACTCTAGTCATTTCCACTTCAAGGCGTAGCTGATCTCCAGGATGGACTTGTTTCTTAAAACGACAACGGTCAATACCAGCAAACAATCCAATCTTTCCCCGATTTTCATTTTTCATTAACATAATAACTGCACTTACTTGTGCTAATGCTTCGACAATTAGAACGCCTGGCATTACTGGATAATCAGGAAAATGACCATTGAAGAATTTCTCATTTGTTGTAACATTTTTAATTCCAACGGCCCGTTTTCCTTCTTCAACCTCGAGAATACGATCAACTAATAAAAATGGGAAACGATGGGGGATCATTTCTTTAATCTGCTGAGTATTGTACATGAATCCTTCTCCTTTACTAGTGGGTGTTAACATATTGAAAAAAGGTATCGCCTTTATGCTTTAAAAGCATCTTTAATGCCATTAAATAAAATATTTACAGATTCAACGAGAGATTCCTCAATTGCCTCTATCCGATCATTTCGATAAAAATATTCATCTAATACATGGAAGTAAATAGTAACAATTAAATCAGCAATTAAAGCTTCGTTAAATGTATTTGATTTTTGCCCGGATTTTAAAATATCTCTATAGATATTCGACAATTCTTTTCTGTTTTTTATTTCAAACTGATATACTTCATCTCCGCCCTCTGAAATTCCTTTTAGAGCAGTTTTTGCATTAAACTCAGATTCTTTCACTAATCTGATATCCTCTAGCAATATCGCGATAATTTTATCCTTTGTACTCATTGAAGGGGGAAGGAGATGAGCAAATTGCTTCAAGATTTTTGCCTGATTACGACCAAACTTTGCAAGGATATCTTCTTTAGAGGAGAAGTAGTTAAAGATAGTTCCTTTTGAAACACGTGCTTTAATGCAAATATCCTGCAAAGTGGTATTAACAAAGCCTTTTTCTTGAAAAAGGCTCATACCAGCCTCGAAAATTTTTTGCTCCATTTGATATTTTTTGTTAGCGGATCTTCCAATTATCTTCTCAATCTTATATCACATCCAATTTATATTGTTTATTTAACTATAACAAATACTGAGCTATTATTTCATGTGTATTTGTATTAATTGGAAAATGTTTTCCTATTATTTGTTTCTTTCTCAGCAAGCCATAGTTGAATATGGGAAATAATCGTATATAAAAGGAAAAAATTCATTGCCCATATATTTAAAAAGGGTACTATTCCACCAATATCAATTGTGTAATAGCCCTTTATTAATATAACTATATATATTTCTATGAAAACAAGAAAAAAACCACCAATACTTGCAATCGCAAATCGACACATGTTCAATCTTCCTTTTTTATTTTATTTATTGTTTGCTAAATGAATAAGTCATTTCATTTGATGAACACAGTATAAATTGTGTACACAATTTATACTACGACTATATGATATAAACAATTTGAATAGAAGTCAATGTTTATTTAGATGTTTAAACCGTTTTTATGATGACTGTCATGATTTTTAGCTTGTTGAGGGATAATGATATGACAGATGTTTTAATATTGGAAGAAATAAAATGCCGGAATTACCAGAGATGGAGACCTATAAAGAATTACTGCAACAATAAAATGGTTCGTTTATATGAGGCAATTATTTATATTCTCAGCCAAGGAGTCTAAATGGCGGCTATATGGCTGAACCACTTTATAAAGGAGATGGAAGAACAGGCGGCTATAAAATGTATGTTCATAACCGTGAAGGGGAAAAGTGTGAACGATGCGGGATGCCTATTGTGAAAGTAGAGATTTCCTCCCGTAAAGCTTACATAGCCTCCGTTATGTTCATTGCTATAAACGTTGCCAAGATTATCTTTTACCTCGACGTCAGTCGTGACAAAATCCCATTTGTCTATTACTGCTTTTGTAATGATTTCTTCGAATTGGATTAAAAATGACATTGGTGTATAAGTAATTTGATTTACTTGAACTGAAACCTCTTTGTTTTCAGTTGTTTGATTTACAAGCTGAATGTGATTGCTTGTTGCATGTAAATCAAATGCGAAGTGCTAATCGCCATTTATTGCTTGCCCTGTTTCTTACGTCGAATGTGATTTTTTAATTCTTTTTTTACCTTTTCAATTTCAAATGGGCTGACTGAATCTTCTTCATATTTGTTCGTATCGATTTGAATTTCATTTAATTGTTTATATATGTTTTTCATATAAATACCTCCCGTTCATCGTTGTTTTCTGCTTTTGCAGCTTCTTTTTTCCGCGATAAATTCGATTGTCTACAGCGGCTTTGGTCATCTCTAGCGAACCTGCAATTTCATCTGAATTGAAGTCGAGTAAATAAACAATATCTCTTTTTGTTTACATTTCGCTAATGATGTTATATTATGTTTACATAATTATAAACGAAATAGGTGTTTGTTTGTGGAAATAGAGAATGTTACGATAAACGATCTTGTGAACGGCTATATAGAAGATGATAAAAAAGGATATCAATGTTTATTTTGTGATCAGTCTTTTGAGCGTGAAGAGATTTTTTGCATCGATGAACGTTATTTTTCCGCAAAAAGAGCTGTGCAGCATCATATTGAACAATATCATGGCTCCGTATTTGCCGCTTTGTTAGCTTTAGACAAAAAATATACAGGATTATCTGAGGTGCAAATCGATTTATTAAAGCTTTTTCACCAAGGCTTATCGGATAAAGAGATTTTAGTGCAATCATCTGCCAACAGTGTTTCGACGATACGCCAGCATCGATTTAAATTAAGGGAAAAAGAAAAGCAAGCGAAGGTTTTTCTAGCGATTATGAGCTTGCTGCGAAATGATGAACATTACGAACCAATTCATAGGGGGGCGACGCAAGTGGATGAGCGTTATGCAATAACAGCTGAGGAAAAAGAAAAGGTATTAAAAACATATTTTAAAAATGGGCTCGATGGTGGGATTGAGTCATTTCCAAGCAAGGAAAAACGCAAAATTATCATTCTACAGCAAATCATTACGCGGTTCTCCGATAATGAGCAATATTCAGAGAAAGAAGTTAATGATGTATTAAAAAGCGTTTATTCCGACTACGTTTCATTACGTAGATATTTAATTGAGTATGGTTTCATGGATCGGAGTACTGACTGTAGAACGTATTGGGTCAATAAGAAAAGCTAAAAACAGGTTAAGAAAAGGGCAGAAAAATCTCTTTTAGGAGGAAATAAATGATTACAGTATCTAAAAAAGATTATGATGCAGTGAAAAAGAAAATAAAAGAAGCCCCAACATTCGTTTTTAGTATATTAGATAATGTTATTAATGGAACTGTGTATTCTAATTCTACTAGCTTTGACAATTTGATTATTCAAACAGATTCTGGTTTGTATTATGTTACAGGTATAATGCCTGACCATTCATTTTTCGAAAATATAGTTTGTATTTTCGAAGATTCTGTGATGAAGGGTAGACGCTTTACACTGTTTACCAGCACAGAAAATTGGTACAGAGTTATAGAAGAAAATTTAGGTGAAAGATTAAAAAAGATTGAACGATATTCTTTCTCTTTTGAACTAAATACTTATCTAAACAGAAAAAGAAGTTCACATAACAATTATAATGTTGAGAAAATAAATGAATCCCATATTAAAAATTGCTTAGAATTTGATAAACAGTATTATGATGAATACTGGGATTCAGTATCCAATTTTATACAAAATGGTTTCGGTTTTTGTGTTATTGAAAATAATCAAATAATTAGCGAAGCCGTGTCGATATTCAGGTCAATAGATTATGCAGAAGTAGATATTATAACAGATTCAAATTATCGGGGGAAAGGTTTAGCAAGTATAGTTGCGGTTCAATTCATTGAATATTGTCGCTCTCACAATATTCAACCACGTTGGGATTGTGATATTAATAATAATGCTTCTATCCAATTAGGGAATAAATTAGGCTTTAACAATCCTCAAAAATATAGAATATATGTTAAAAGTTAATTCATTAACGGGGGCGATTCATATATATTCCCCCCTCGAAAAAAGAAGTGTATTCTAGAAATTTCGAATACACTTCTTAATGTGTGCCCAGCATGGGTGCAGTCTATAGGGTGAAAGACTGTACTCTTCCCTCTAACGGGCTCATTACTTCAACAATTGTATCGTATTTCTAATTTGTTCAAAATGGTGGAGGTCATGCTGGGCGAGCCCTTGAAAGTATTCGTACAAAGATAAAGTAGTTTTCCCAATTGAAAATTTTGCTTCCCAGTGGTTATTTGAAATTTCATTAATTGCTTTAAGAAGTACTTTTCTAGTAGAAACAAAATGATCGATTATTGTTTGTTTCGTTTGCTCTCTACTAATAGAAGCAGATCTTGCGTTCATTTCTTCACTATCTGGACTTTTAGGAAGCTCATCGTCTGAAAATAAATAAGGTAAACGCTTATGAAGCACAAATTCGTCCCAAGGCACAAAATGCCCGATAATTTCTGCAACAGTCCATTTCCCTTCGCCGGTCTGAGTTCTCCATTCCTTTTCACTTAACATGTTTAAAGATTGCACAAATTCAATTGAATATAATTTGTGCTGGATTATTTCTTCTTTTAGCTTATTCATTTGACTTCCTCACTTTTTTAATCGAATATATGCTCGATTTCGTCAAGCAATGATTAATATACATCTAGTAAATTTACTTATGCCATTATATTTTATTCCAAATCCTAATATGTCGATAGTAGTTAAAAATATTAAAACGTTTTATATACATCGATTTTATCTAATCGTTTGAAGAATAGGGAATAGTAATCTAGAAAAGTTTAAAGAGGAATGAGAAAACAAGTCGGTAAAGTTAAGAATTAAAAAACAGGACGCACAGCAAGCTTCACGATATAATAGCTATGATTAGATAATAGTTGGATGTGAATTGATGCAAGAATGGTTTCTCACTTTGCTAGAGACTGTTGATCTACGATTAGCAGTTGTGATCAGTATATTGCTCCAAGTAATTATATCCGTGTTAGGGGTATTCCCTTCTATATTTATTACAACGGCGAATGTAGCTGCTTTCGGTATCATGAATGGATTTATCCTATCGATGATTGGAGAAGTGCTTGGTGCCCAAGTGACATTTTACCTTTACCGTTATGGATTTAAACAGCCACTTAAGAAACGTATGAAAAATCGTTGGTTCGAACGTCTTTTTCATCATCGTAAGGAAGTAGGTTATGCGGTCATTTTACAAGGAAGGCTTATTCCGTTTATCCCATCTGGGCTAGTTACGTTCTATGCATCCGTCAGCTCCATTAGTGCGTTGCATTTTTTTCTTGCATCCACACTCGGAAAACTCCCAGCCATGATTCTAGAGGTGTTGGTGGCATATGGGATTATGCAGCTGAATGCAATGTATCTTATGATTAGTTTAATCGTTGTAGTTGGGGTAATTCTTTTGATGGTTATAAAGCGTCGATTAAATAAAATTTAAGGGTTGGCAATAATATTTATCCCGCATTAACGGGCAGTTAGACCCCCACTTCAAGAAACTGAGGGAAACAAAAATTACTAAGTGGAGGATGAAGAAAACCCCCACTGATTGAGTTTCACTTTATTAACATTTTAAGAAAGAGTAGTGAATTAACAGGCAATATTACAAAAGGTGTCACTTTTTAAGAAGAAGCGCAGAAAAGTAGCAGGCAATACTTCAAAAGATGCCACTTTTAAGAAGAATCACAGAAAAGTGACAGGCAATGCTCCAGAAGATGTCACTTTTTAAAAAGAAGGATATGGGAGAAGAAAGAATCGCTATTTTCTTCTCCACAATTAGTTTGAAAGAATTCATTCGTCGTTAGTTTTCACTATTTACAAGATGCTTATATTCTTCATCAATCCGGCTGATGTCAACACGTTCAAACAGTGGAGTGACGTTTGAAATTTTTAACGGTAAATCAGCAGTTTCTTTCCATTCCGTTTCTGATATTTGAAGCATTTTTTGAATTTTAGCAGATGAGAACGGTAAAAATGGCTCTAAAAGCTGTGACAAATTTAAAATAATGTAGCAG
>JAEWDX010000050.1 GCA_023389895.1 Bacillota bacterium | reverse complement strand
AAAAGGAGCATCTTTCTGAATGGAAGAAGAGGAAAGATGCTCTAATAGACGGAAAAGGGGCATCTTTCTGAATGGAAGAAGAGGAATCGTGCTCTAATAGACGGAAAAGGAGCATCTTTTTGAATGGAAGAAGAGGAAAGATGCTCTAATAGACGGAAAAGGAGCATCTTTCTGAATGGAAGAGGAGGAATGGTGCTCTAATTGATGCTAAAAGGGGCATCTTTTTAAATGGAGGAAGAGGAATGGTGCTCTAATAGACGGAAAAGGAGCATCTTTTTAAATGGAAGAAGAGGAATGGTGCTCTAATAGACGGAAAAGGAGCATCTTTCTGAATGGAAGAAGAGGAATGGTGCTCTAATAGATGTTAAAGGGGCATCTTTTACAAGGACGAAACTAAAATCCTGCTCTAAGTGTTCCCTTTAATAGCATCTTTTACAAGGATGAAGGAATGTCATTATAAAAAGGAGAAGCACCATGATGATGCCTCTCCTCTAATCATTATTGTTTAATAATAAACCGTTTGCCCAGTAGCCACATCATTATGCTGATAGCCAAGAAATATAACGGCATTGTCATTAAAGAACCATTATGAAAACAACTTATTCCCCACGTTATTAGGCTGACCAATAAATAGTATCCTAAACTAAAAATCGCTCCGGCTGTACCGACAACATCATGAAAGTCAACGAGTGCGAGGCTTAAACAGTTAGGTAACGCAATCCCGGCTCCCATTAAAAGGACAAACATCGTACTTAAAATCCCTAAAATCAACAGTTTGTCAGGCAATGTCGTGAAAAAACTTATTGATGTTAATAGAATGGAACCAATCGTCATAATAAAACAGCCGATATGAATGATTTTTTCTGGTTGAATGATTGTTAACAGTCTTTTCGAAATCATCGCTCCAATAATGGATGCTAATGCCACAATAATGCCTAAGAAACCATAGAGTCCTGGAGACAGTTGAAAGTATTCAATAAAAATAAAGGGTGACTCAGCGTAGTAGCTGAATAAAATACCGTTTATTCCACCAATTAACAATCCAAAGACTAGTACTCTTGGCGATGAAAAAATACGTTTAGCAACTGGAGTAACAGCAACTTTTTTTCTAGTAGAAACAGTAGAAGTTTCAGATAGTTTTACAAAAGCATAGATAAACAACAGAATACTCATAACAACAAGCACAAGAAAGACGGCTCGAAAACCAAGCACTTGATCTACCCAACCACCAATAAGTGGTCCAACAGCAGGAGTGAAGGCAATAACTGCTGAAATCTGTGCAAACATAGCGTGCCTTGCATCACCCGATACACTCTCTCGTAAAATTGTTTGTGTTATTACTGATCCTGTAGCTGCCCCAAAAGCCTGAATAAATCGGCTAACAAGCAGAAAAGTAATCGTATCGGAGCTATAACAAAGCAAACTTCCGATCCCATATAGAATTAAACCGCCTAACATCGCATTTCTTCGGCCAATCATATCGGAAATCCAGCCCCAACAAAAAACACCAAGGGCAAAGCCGATAAAATAAATACTTAAGGTTAGCTGGACAGAACTATTAGCAGCTCCGAAAGCTGCAGAAATATCTGGCATCGATGGTGTATAGATTGTCTCACTTATCTGTGGAAAAGCCACAAGAACAATCATTAAAAGTAAAGATGGTGCTGTATTTTTATTCAATTTATTTTTGCCCTCCTACAAGCATTGTCTATTTTAGTCGAAAAAAATAGACAGAATAGCTAGGGAAACGGTGGGACCATAATCAGTATACGTTTATATGAAGTCATTATAAAATCACCTTTATATGCTTTTAGTAGGAGAGCATATTCAAATTTTCTTTACATCTAAACAGTTTAACATAGAATCCTATCCGAATGAATCCAGCTTACAAAGCAAGCGAAGAGATTTGCCGTTATGTTTATCGAAGAAGAGGACTCTATCGGAAAGTACCATACATGAAAAAAATTGGCATTGTCCTTCATATGGATTGAAGGACAATGCCAATTCAGGTCAAACAATGATGGAAACTAAGAAATAATAATATTTTATTTTATAAATTCAAAAATCTCATCAACAGCACGGTGATATCCACCCGATTTCTGAAAGGATTCGCTAATTTTTGTAGCAGCTTTTTTAAAAGATGGTTCGTTTAACACATAATTTGCGGCATCAGACAATCGATTCTCCGTTAAATCTTGCATTTGCAATTGAATTCCGGCTCCGATTTTAACAACTTGCTCAGCAATAATTGGCTGATCAGCGCTTTGTGGGATGACAATTAACGGTACTCCATAATAAAGAGCTTCATTCACACTGTTCATTCCGCCATGTGTGATAAATAATTTACTGTATTTCAGCACCTCAGTCTGTGGTACATAATTTCTGACGATGAAATTATGAGGAATCTCCCCTAAATCAGATACTAGCGTTTTTTCCCCAATCGACATGATAACGGTATGATCAGTGTTTCTAAGTGCCTTAAAACAAAGTTTATAAAAATCAATGGCCTGATTTATGACAGTTCCTCTTGAAATGTAAATTATGCTTTTTTCCTTGAGAGGGATAAGATCAAAGTTTTCTTGCGCTAAGCGGGCGGAAATGGATGGACCTACAAATTTATAAGTTTGGGCAAATGCTTCTCCAGAGGGTTGAAACTCTCTAGTCGTATAAACGATTGTAAGCGGTGCCGGATTACAAAAAACCTCATAAGGAGAACGAATTTCAATCTGATATTTTTCTTTAATTTTGCGTGTTCGATTTTGAAAATCATCGTCTATCGTCTTAAGATTTTCTGCAGGAATATTTTGTGATAGCTGATCCAGTATTTTATCAAACGATGCTTCTGGCTGTGCAAAAGAAGTACAAGAATTAATCGCCGGAAGTTTAAGGATTTGGGCAAGCATGCGTCCACAACCAAACATGGAATCATGGATAATATAATCAAAATGCTCTCCTTCAATCTGCTCCAAAACACTAGGAATCATAATATCAGCTGTACGCAATAGCCCATTCACTCTTTCAAGCAAATGATTTCTGCCACCAGAAATGAACGCCTTTATAAATTTATCACCATCAAATGTTCGCACAATAGCCCCGGTCTTCTCTATACGTTCTCGAAATGCATCTATTGTAAAATACACTACCTCTTCCCCACGTGAAATAAGCTCTTGCACAACTCCAATCGTCGGATTAATATGTCCTTCTGAACCACCATTAATAAATAAAACACGTCCCATTGTATTCACCCCTTACGAAAGAAATTTCTTATATACTTAGAATCAAGCTGTTATTCACAGGGTCTTGCCCATATTAAATAGAGCATACCCGACCAATAACGTTCGATACGATCCACTTGAAGATTAGATTTTACAATGATCTCATCAACGTTTCTGTCACAATGGCATCCTGACATTTTCGTATATAGTGGATCAATTATTTTTTGAGTAAAGGATAACAGTGGATTAGAACTCAGGCCATGTTCCATTAGCAATACGAGTCCATCCTTTCGGCACCAACTATTAAATTTATTTAAAGTTGCAATTGGGTCAGGATAACTGCAAAGAGAAAGGGTTGATACGATGCAATCAAAAGAGTTGTGTTCTAAAATCAGCTCATCAATATCTTCCTGTTTAAACTCTGCTCTCACTTGAAAAATTGATGCTGCTCTTTTGGCACTCTCAATCATCTTTGAGCTAAAATCAACTCCTGTTAGCTCAACATTATTCCTGTCATAGTAAGGAAAGTTTGCTCCTGCCCCAACCCCGACCTCCAACACTTTTCCGTATGCGCTTTTTATTATTTTATTTCTCGAATCAGCAAGCTTTTGATTAGAACGATTACTTTCATACATTTTTACTTGTTTATCATATTTTTTAATTAGCTTTTCTTTCTCCATTTTCTCACTTCCTAAAAGATTAATTTGGATTTGAAATAAGTAATTTATTCATTTGGTGCTTTACCTTAGTGCCAATACTTATGCAATCTCTAATACTGGATTCTTTACCTGCCCTTTTATTAAAAAAGCATCTCCACACTTAGAGACGCATCGGGTTGAATATTAATCAATATTTTGCTCAGTGGGAGATAGTTTTGTGAATTTATACTATAATAAGTTCGCCATCTTATTCATCTTTCCTTCTTAGTCAAGATTGCCAACAATGTATAAAGAAAAAAAGCAACCTTTCAAACGGCGCTTTTTCCCATTGATTTTATTCGTAATTTTGTAGTTGAGGTGAGCTTCAACTTGATAAAGAAGGCTCAAAACGATTGACTTTGCTTTACTCCAGTGGATTTTTCCCCCTTCACTTGTTTTAATGTCGCTACAATCAGAAAGCTGACAATGACTAATAAGAGCCATGAACTCACCTTTCCTAGATGAACGAGACTCCATGCATCAGCTTGATTTGGATATTTCCAGGCTCCAAAGAAGGTGGCAATATTTTCGGCTATCCAAATAAAAAATCCGATGAGCATAAAAGAAAAGACGAGTGGCATGCGGTAACGAGTTCCACCAACCTCGTAGATGACCCATGATTGCCAAAAGACGATGATCACAAGTCCTGATAACCACCAACGGACATCAATCCAAAAATGATGGATGAAGAAATTTAAATAAATCGCAGCGGCAAGAGGGACAACAAGCAAAAATGGTGGCCACTTAACAAGTTCAACCTTAAGTCTCCTCCATGCTTGGCAAAGATAGCTCGCTACACTTGCATACATGAATCCACTATACAAAGGCACACCAAAGATTTTGACATATCCTTCCTCTGGATAAGACCAAGAGCCCATATTTACTTTGAAAATTTCAAGAGCTAATCCAATTATGTGGAACATTGTAATAACCTTTAGTTCATCCCGCGTTTCCAGTCCTGATCGCACCATCCACCATTGCATTAAAAGGCAAATGATCAACATCCAGTCATACCGTGGCAGAAATGGAAGTGGGATGATTTGCGTTAAAGCCAAGGAGGCAAAAATAACGACAGGAAATAAACAAGATAGCGCCTGCTCCCAACCAAAACGAACGAGCTGCTTTAATGCGCCCATGATTCATGCCCCCATTTTTGATTTTTTACATTCATGAACCACTCCTCCATGGTCTCCCTATGTAAACGAATCTTCGCTATCCTCATCATTTCGGTATTCTAAAACATCCCCAGGCTGACAATCCAAAGCTATACAAATTGCCTCTAGGGTTGATAATCGAATGGCTTTTGCCTTCCCATTTTTCAAGATAGAAAGATTAGCCATTGTTATTCCGACCCGCTCCGAAAGTTCCGTAACACTCATCTTCCTTTTCGCCAGCATCACATCAATATTGATTATAATTGCCATTGTTTTCACCTCAGACCGTTAAATCATTTTCCGATTTAATCTTGATAGCTTCTTGTAAAAGCCTTTGGAGAACAGCAGCAAAGACCGCAATAACCGTTGAAGCAAAGATAATGACTAAGCCAAGCACAATCATACCGGGAGCATCGTCGATCTCCGCCATATGATATAAGAGTGGCAGGCCTCCAACCACATAAAAGGCACTAATTATGAGCGCACAGTATTTGATATACTTTAAAGCTCTAACAGTCATTTGAGAAAAAGCCTTGTTCTTGTCAATATAACTTAAAAGTTTTAGCGCCTGATACAGCGCAAAGAAAAACGCCACCGCCGTTACATACAAACCGATTAAAACGGGATATTTCAAAGAAGCCAACTCTTGATAATGTTCGGCTGATTTATTCGCCCATGGCACCAAAAATATACATAACGCAATAACTGGAGCTCCAATAAGAAACACAACTATCCTCAAAAACAGTGTTTCTCGTTTCATAAAAAGCACCTCACTTATTTAGTGTTCATCTACTTTTAACATATATTTTATCGTTTTGCAATAAATTAATATCGAAATTGATTATATTCTTGTTGTTAAATAAACATGCTTTTACTTTTAGACAAAAATAAAATCCATATATCACCATTTGGATAACTGGATTTTTTCTACAAAAATGGTAGACAATAGAGATCGAATTGGAACTCACGAGATTAATAATTAAAAAGGTAGTGATAGGTGAAATGATTAAGATAGGAGAATTTGTAAGAAGTCTAAGAAAATTAGCTGGACTAAGCCAAACGGATTTAGCTATTGGAATCTGCTCTCAAGCTCAAATTTGTAAGATTGAAAGAAACAATGAAATTCCCTCTGCTCTAATTTTATATAAAATAGCAAAAAAGTTAGGAGTTGATGTGAATTATTTTTTTGAGATACAAGAAACCCCCCGCTTATCCTGCATCTGCGACCACGGTTTTAGGAATTGATAAAGAGGTAGACGCCAGTTGTTCCAAATGCGGAATAAAACAACGGGTGTCTGTCGGGCGTTGATGAATGGTATAAAACAAAATAAATTGATTCTCTGTTCCCATCTGCACATTATATTCTGGCTTCAGCTGACCGTTTTTCATGTGATCTTCTTTCATGCGCATGAAGGTGGCATCTTTGTCCGTTTTGGAGTAACTGTTTCGATCGCCAAAGATTTTGTTCTGTTCCTTGTATTTAGCGAGTCTTGGTAAGAAGTTTTCACGAATCAGTTTCATGGATAAATTGACTACGTTCTTTTCGTTTCTCTTTACGGATGTTTGTATCGGGTTCCTTTTCGATTTCCTCTGTTAGTGCTTCTACTTTTTGTTCGAGTTCGTAAGCCACTTTCTTTAAATCATCTTCGAAGATTTCTGTGTTTTGTTCGCACTTCTTTGATTCTGTGCCAGTTTCTATCTGAGTTAATTCATGAATGTGTTGGAGGGTTTCTTGAATTTCCCCTCTTAAATTCGCTTCAAATTTCTCGGTCGATTTTTTCCACACGAAAGAATACTTATTGGTATCGGCTTCAATCTTGGTTCCATCCAAAAAATAGTTTTCCATCGTTATGTATTTCTCTTTAATCAATTGTTAATTGTCTTTTGGGAGTCTTTTTTTCCTCAGTCTCTGGAAGAAGGGTCATTTGCGAGCTATAATTTTCAGTAGTAATCGTAAGATTGCTCATAAAAATCGTCCTTTCTGAAATGTTGGTGTGGTAACTTTCATTTTACAAGATAAGACGATTTTTTTGTGTATTTTTTTAAAAATTAGAAATGAGGGGGCCGTCCAAAAAGTCGGTCAAACCGACTTTTTTGGATAGCCCCTCGTTAAAAAACGGAAGGAAAGTTAATAAAGCCTTCCTCCTTTTCACTTTGAGTAGGGTAAATTAGATTTGAGAATGAGAAAGTGTGCTAGCAACAAGAAATCAAATCCAAAGCAGGAGGAAAGGAGGAGGGTTCAAGTTTAGATCAGCTTAAATCATGAAGCTCCAAACAGAGTGATGGTCTATTCTCAAATCCTTCATAAATCCTCATAAATCACAAAAGGTAAGGAATCAGGATTGCAATTATACCAAGGACTAATGAGCTCCATCCTAATGCTTTTTGTGGACTAGTTAATACAATTAAGCCGAGAATTATTGCGACAACCCCTAACCAATATGGAGCGAAGAAAAATCCAACTATTGCTACAATGATCCCTAGCCACCCAAGCCATAGACCTGCTGTTTTATTCATCTTTAAACACCTCCACCTAATAATATAGTCCACTCGCAAAAGATTCACCTCACTAATACACAGGAGGTTAGCTTACGAATGTACTGTATTATATGATGGAACGAAGAATGATTCCAATAATTTATTCAATTGAAAAAATTTCGTTTTCCCTTAGTTTTAAATGTCTCGTCAAGCAGTGCAATTCCGAGACTTTATGAACTTGCAGCTCTCAATATCATTATTTTAATCGTGCAATTCTATTTTCATTTCTTTTGCTTTTTTAGTTGTAGAATTAAACCAATCAAAAAGTGTTTCATAGCTACGCTCTTGAATATCCGCAATTTTCATTAAAATCACATCATTATTCATCCATTTATAATCTATAATTGGTATATTTGCATTTTCTATATACTCCTGAGTTATTTCTTCATCTTTTGGCAGTAACAGTATCATGTTTATGATATTAATGGGAAGTAAATTATTTCTTACAACAAGATCTCCCTCATTAATCGCATATCGAAATACTGCTTTTTCTAAATTAGGTGATTGTTTAGCATCAATAAACATTGCATTCCCGTTGATCCGCTTTATTTACAATGGAAGCTTCAACAATTAGGTACAAAGAGTGAGTGATTTCATTCATCGCTATCTCCGAAATGGTGAACAAAAAAAGGATTGATTATATTGTCCATCGTACAGAAGAGCTTCTAAACAAGAAACTTTCCGCAGGGAAGATTCTAATTTATGGTGTAACCTATAAAAAGGATGTTGCCGATACTCGTGATTCTCCGACTCTTGAAATTATTGAGCAGCTGAGCGGAAAAGGCCCATCATCTTATATCATGACCCGTATATTCCTTCCTTAAATATTGGAAATAAAACATTCGCAACTACAAATATTACTGAAGATTTACTGGCTGAAGTTGATTGTGCCATGATTTTGACTGACCATTCTGTTATTCCTCTTAATAAAATTTTAACTCATGCTTCGCTAGTTGATAGCCTCCATCCTTTCCTAAGAAAAAAAGTGACTGACACCCCTCGAATCTTGTCGAGGAGATTTCAACAAGTTATCGGGAGTGACAGGCACTTATTTATTTCCGTGTGACAGCCACTAGTTATTTAATCTTATCCTTCGCTATATTAATCATCAGCTTAATTCGATTAACCTGATTAACCTTACTAATATTGGAATCATAGTCAATCGAGATTAAGTTGGCATTGGGATATTCCTTTTTAATTCCATTGAACATTCCCTTGCCGATTATATGATTCGGCAGGCACCCGAACGGCTGGACACAAACGACATTTTCGACTCCTGACTCCATTAGTTTTGCCATTTCACCTGGCAACAGCCAGCCCTCCCCCATTTGATTCCCTAAACTAAGAAACGTAGAAGCTTTTTTCGCTAACTCATCAAATTCAATCGGAGCTTCAAAACGTTGACTCTTTTTCAATGTCTCTCGAATCGGTCTACGATAATAATCAATATACCGTGCGGCGATGATGCCAACAGTCGCATCAAGCTTCGATTTTCCTAACTGTGATGCATTGAACTTTCTATTATCGAGACAATACAAGAAGAAATCGATAAAGTCAGGAACAACGGCTTCTCCCCCCTCATTCTCAATTATATTAATCAACTGGTTATTAGCAAACGGATGGAACTTAACAAGGATTTCTCCAACTATGCCCACTCGTGGCCGTTTTTCCTTCCTTATAGCGATTGCTTCGAAATCTTCGATCATAGAGTCTATTAGCCTTTTATATTCTTTCATTGAAAAAACAGCCAAAAAATCCCGGCAATTTTCTAACCATCTCTTATATAAAACTTCCGTGCTCCCTTTTATTTGTTCATATGGTCTCACACTAAGCTTAAGTCTCATTAATAAATCCCCCAGACAACCAGCTACGATAAGTTTCTTGGCTAATGGGAGTGTTATCTTGAATCCAGGTTGTGTATCTCCTGTCAGTCCACCAGAATTCAAGGACAAAACAGGTACCTGAGGCATCCCTGCATTTTTCATAGCCATTTTCAACAGGCCAAAATAATTGGTAGCCCTACAGCCTCCACCAGTCTGAGACATAATCACAGCAGTCCGATTTACATCGTATTCTCCACTTTTTAATGCTGCAACTAATTGTCCAATCGTTATGATTGCAGGATAACAAGCATCATTATTTACATAGCGCAAGCCCTCCTCCACTTCATCCTCCTTAACCTCCTGTAAAACTTTAAATTTATAGCTATGAAGCTGGAATGCTTTTTCAAACAAGCTAAAATGGGTCGGAATCATTTGCGGTACTAAAATCGTATAGCCTTCCTTAGCTTCCTTTGTAAAAATGGCTTCATCTATTTTTGTAGGTTGAGGTTTTACTCTCTGAGGTGTATTCTTATCTCTTTCCTCTACGGCTGCTTTTAAAGAACGGAGCCGGATTCGGGCCGCTCCAAGGTTACTAATCTCGTCCATTTTGATCCAAGTATAGAGCCGATGGTCCTCCGCTAAAATTTCAGCAACTGCATCCGTTGTAATCGCATCAAGGCCACAGCCGAATGAAGTAACCTGCAATAATTCCAGCTGCTTGTTTGCCTTCACCACATCAGCCGCTTGGTACAAGCGTGAATGGTAGGTCCATTGGTTTACAATCTCATTTCGAGAATCAACAGTAGATAAATGACTAATGGAATCCTCTGTTAAAACAGCCATACCCAGTCGATTAATCTCCTCAGGGAGTCCATGGTTAATGGCAGGATCAATATGATATGGATGCCCCGCTATCACAATCCCTTTCTCATTTCCAGCTATCAATTGCTCTACTATTTCCTGTCCACGATCGCGTACCCATTGAATGTACGATTCCTCTGCTTGTTTAGCCTTCTTTATCGCCTTTGATATTTCCCTTTTAGGAATGTCTTTTAGGCAAAGAGACAATTCTTTGCCTAAGGCATAAGGGTCATCTAAAGTAATGAACGGGCTTAAAAAGGTAATCTCACTCTCTTTCAAAATACCTTCCATATTCACACGAATCACTTCAGGATACGTTGCGACTACCGGGCAATTAAAATGGTTTTGCAATGTTTTATGGTCATTTTTTTCATAAATTACTGAAGGATAAAAGATCGTTTTGACTCCTTTTTCTAGCAAATTATGAATATGTCCGTGGGCAAGTTTTGCTGGATAACATACAGATTCTGAAGGAATAGATTCTATCCCTTTTTCAAAGACCTTCTTGTTCGATGGGTTTGAGAGGACAACCTCAAAACCTAGCTCGCTAAAAAAGTGATGCCAAAAAGGATAGTTTTCAAACATGTTTAAAACACGAGGAATACCCATTTTGCCCCGGTAGGCCTCAACACCTGTCAAACCTTCTCTATTAAATAATTTATCTAGCTTTTCTTCCATGAGATTTGGGAATGAGCTTTTTTGTTTTATGCGCCCGGCACCACGCTCACAACGGTTTCCGGTAATAAATGTTCTTTTATCTGCAAACTTATTAATCGTTATTGGACAGTGGTTCTCACAAATACCACAACGGCGATGAGTGATCGTTACTTTAAAATCCTGAAGTCTCTCCTTTGAAAGAATGGAGGATTCGCCAGCCGCATATCTTTGTTTTGAAAGAAGTGCACAGCCATAAGCCCCCATCAAGCCTGCCAAATCCGGGCGTACCACTTCTCTTCCAATCGATTTTTCAAATGCACGTAGAACAGCATCATTTAAAAATGTACCGCCTTGAACGACAATGTTGGTCCCTAATTCTGATGGTGTTTTTAATTTAATTACTTTATAAAGTGCGTTCGTGACAATCGAGTAGGAAAGACCAGCAGAAATATCCGCAATACTCGCACCTTCCTTCTGCACCTGCTTAACCTTAGAATTCATAAAAACTGTACAACGCGAGCCTAAATCAACAGGGCTATGTGCATCCAAAGCTAGCTTGGAGAAATCCTGCACATTTCTGCCCAACGTTTCTGCGAAGCTTTCTAAAAAAGATCCGCAGCCGGCCGAGCAGGCTTCATTGAGAATAATTCCATCGATTACTCCATCCTTGATTTTGATGCACTTCATATCCTGCCCACCAATATCAAGAATAAATTCAACTTCAGGTTCAAATTTCTTTGCAGCTGTATAATGGGCGACTGTTTCGATTTCACCATCATCAAGCTCAAAGGCTGCTTGAATCAATTTTTCACCATAGCCCGTTACGGTTGAACGGACAATTTTCACACTCTCTGGAAGCAATTGGTAAAGAGCCGTTAATCCTTCACGGACAGTTTTAACGGGTTCCCCTTTGTTTTTTTCATAAAAACTGAATAGCACTTCATCCTCTTCACTTGTCAGTATCATTTTCATTGTGGTCGATCCTGCGTCAATTCCTAGAAATGCATTCCCACAATAGCTTTGTAAAGGTCTTTTTAACACTTTTGCCTGACTATGGCGATCGTTAAATTCTTGATGATCCGCTTTTGAACGAAAAAGAGGATCAATGCGCTTAGAATCGGCTGCATGAACGGACTGATTCAACTCCGACAGCAACTGGACAAGCTTTTCAACCTCTATTGATTTGTTCTTCTTGCTTTCCAGTGCAGCCCCGATAGCGACATAATAATGGCCGTCCTGACTATGCAAAACATTTTCGACCTTCAGCTTTAATGTTTGAATAAATCTTTTCCTTAATTCCGGCATAAAGGTTAATGGCCCTCCTAAGAAGGCAACATTTCCACGAATGGGCCTTCCATTAGCAAGACCTGCAATGGTCTGATTAACGACAGCTTGAAATACTGAAGCAGCGATATCCTCTTTTCTTGCCCCCTCATTAATGAGAGGCTGAATATCGGTCTTTGCAAAGACACCACATCTTGAGGCAATTGGATAGATTTTTTCATGCTTGCTTGCCAGCTTATTTAATCCTTCAGCATCTGTATTTAACAAAGTAGCAATTTGGTCGATAAATGCCCCTGTACCCCCGGCGCACGCGGCATTCATTCTCTGCTCGATGCCGTTTGTTAGGTAAATGATTTTGGCATCCTCTCCTCCAAGTTCGATGATGACATCAATATCATTTTCAGTTGATTTGACAGCTTCCGTACAAGCGACAACCTCTTGAATAAAAGGAATCCCCAGCGGCTCGCATAGACCAAGACCAGATGATCCGCTTGCATTGATTTTTAACTTTGAGGAGGGAAAACGTGCTGATATATCCTTTAACAAAGTTAGCGTCGTATTTTTTATATCGGAAAAATGACGCTGATAAGACTTAAAGACCATTTTATTTTGATTATCTAATATCACTAATTTTGCAGTTGTCGAGCCGATATCAAGTCCAACCTGTAATTCCATCTATTATTCATCTCCTTAGATAAAGATGTAATCATTTTTTATGATTCTATTTCTGGAAAATAACGCTTTAAAAATAGTTCAATTCTAGCTTCCTTATCAGGAAGAGCAAATCCTGTAACTTGTTCATACATAGGTTCGATCAGGACTGGTAGAAACAAAGCACCTAGTAGATGAGACATCATAATAATAAGATTTTCCGAATTTGTTTCCCCAGTTAATTGTTCAATTGTGGTCTGCACTTTCTTTAATCCAATAACTTTAATAAAGGTGACAAATTCTTTTTGGCCCTCGAAAATGATCTCTTCTTGAGATAACAATCTGCGGATTATGAATGGATATTGATGATAGACATCAATATATTGGAGCAAAAACCGTTTCAATCTTTCTCTAGGCTCAACTGAATCGTCATCCAAAATGACAAACGATTTCCTCATGGAATTGACTAATATTAAGATTACTTCATTGATTAATTTATTTTTTGAACCAAAATGATAATTAATAAGTGCAACATTCACGTTTGCTAAGGAAGCAATTTTCCGAATGGTTACACCTTCAAACCCTTCACTCTTAATAAGATCCGATGCCGCTCTAAGAATTTGTTCCTTCTTTTTCATCTCATATTCTTGTTTATTTATCATGGTCATCCCTAATTTCTATATAGTTTAAGCAGAAATTTAAACAGTGTTTAAAACTTTGTTTAATTCAACTATAGCAAAATTAACAAAATTTTCTATGTATAATTTATGAACGATTCGAACTGTAAATTTGATTGCTGTCACTTTGGAAATAACACTGTGGTGTAGTCACGATTAACGCTATTGCGCGACTGAATTTCTGATTTTCACCTTTCAAATGTACGGTTATTTCACTTTATCTGTTACGATCTGCTTGGATCATATTTGCTCAAGGCATATATACTTATTACAATGGGAAATTTAACTATTTCAAAAAAACTTTTCTACAGTCCAACTCTTTAATTGAATAAATAGAAAGTGCACATCAAAAAATATGGAACCTTTTCCAAGGTTCATTTGTTTATATTATATAACGCTAAGAAAGGAGTGCTTTGGATTGACGGAAAGCGAGTTATTCAATTGTTACAACAAGGATGTGTACCGCTCGTGTTATTACATGCTGCGGAACACCCAAGATGCAGAAGACCTCTGCCATGATGTATTTGTCACTGTCTTTCGGCAGGATTGGAGAAATGTCGAGCATACACGCGCTTGGATTATGCGTATCACGATGAATCTTTGCTTGAATTTACTTCGAAAGAATCAGACCAAACAGAAAAAGCAAGGCGATGTTCAGTGGCAGCATGAACAGGCTGCGGCAGCCGTGAAATCTGTAGACACCATGGTATTTGAAAAAGCGTCGGCAGCTGAATGGGAGAGACTGCTGAATCAGCTTCCAGACAAGTTGATGGCGGTGATTACGCTCCGCTACATAGGCGAGATGTCCCTAGCAGAAATTGCCGAAACACTGAAAATCCCTATAGGGACAGTGAAATCAAGGATTAATAGAGCCTTAAAGATCATGCGCAAAGAACTTGAACAGAATCATAGCTTTTTATTGAAGGGAGAGAAACAATTTGGAACATATTGAAAATAAGCTTAAAAATGAGATGAAGGCATACGATAATATGTCATATCCTAATTTTGATCAAATGTGGAGTAGTATCCAGCAGGATGAGTTAAAGATTGCTGAAGTTAAACCAATCGCCATACGTCCTCGTAGAAGAAAGAAATTTGCTATGGTAGCAGCTCTATCAGTAGCTTTAATGGCAACACCAGTCTATGCAGCACTAAATTACGACTGGTCCAACATCCTTACTTATAGGGCTGGTATTCAGTCAGCATTAGCGCAAGACTTAGGCCAGACGATTGAGCAATCTGTTAAGAAGGAGGGGTTTACATTAACCGTACACACGGCGTTTATAGATGATAACAGAACTTCTTTACTGTATAGCTTGAAACCTGACGCCTCTTGGGATGGAAAAGATGTGAGATTTGATCAGGTTGGACTTAAAGATTCGAATGGTAACTTTATCGAAGGAAATTATTTACACGATTGGAATGAGGAGCTTGGTGTCTTCCAAGGGCTTTTTGAGACGGACTGGGTTGCAAAAGACCAGACGACTAATATTGATTTTATGATAGAAAATATTCAATTCATGGATGTTGGAAAGCAGTCCATCAACTATGACCCTAACGACTTAAATACACAAGTCTTTTCTATTCAAAAGGATGGGATTGATAGTGTGACCCTACATTCTTTTGAACAATCTGACGGAAAAGTACTACTTCAATCAACCGTTACATTGACGGATCCTGAAATGCTGAATAAAGGGATTTTTATTGAGGCAATTAATGCCAAAGATAACTCCATTCAAAAATCCGAAACATTAAGTTTCCGTCCTCCGGGAGCAGTTACAGGAAGATATTTGAGTCAGCAAATATTTAAGTCGGATGTTTTACAGGCTGAGGGGACAAAATTCCAGCTTGCCTATGATCACATTCAAGAAACAAAAGAAAGTACTTGGAATTTAAATATGGATCTATCCAAAAAACATTTGGAAAATGGATCATTCAAACAAGTGCTAGACATTCCAGTAGACGAGATAGCTGTTGGAACTAAAATCCATGAAATAAAAGTTACACCGACTCAAGTACGGTTGATTTTTACATCTAAAGATCCATACATCTATATGCCTTACAAGGATTATCACTTGGATGTAGGTGGAACACTATTAAAAGGAAGATGGTGGGAAGACGCAAACAAAAAAGAACTTCGCTTTGAAATGACTGGCCTAAATGCAGCTTCATTAGCAAATCAACCCGTAACTCTTGTTGCTAAGGACCGCGTCAATGAGTTTGAAGGGGACGATCAACCAATTCGACTGACTAATATTTCAGACAAACTTCAAAGTAAAACGTCTAGTATTGCGGGATATCCTATCACATGGACATATTTTAAGAAAGACAATTATCTCTATGTGGAATCCTCTAGCTCAAATCCAACGTTCGGTGGAGTTGTGCAAACGTATTATTTAGAAAATAATGAGAGAAATCCTGGGATACCACGCGTAATGGGTCTATTTGATAATAATAAAATGATGGATGAGTATGATAATTTCGATAAAAATGACCTTGATATTTATATTTGGAAGTACACAACACTTCAACCAGATGCAGAGCTACGCGTACCGCTTACAACTGGAAAATAAACATTATCAATGATTTGTAGGAGGATAAATCCACTTATCAGCAACAAACAATGTTCCGAGGGACACTTCTCTTTTGAAGTGTCCTAACTCGGTTCAATATGTATACATCATCCAAAATCCAATATCCTCAAAGCCGATTCTCTTATAGATTACTCCGATGGATTATCATAGAACAAACATAGTTCTTTTTCTTCTTCTAAAAGTTCACTGCAAAGCTTGAGCATGCACTTAGTTGCATATCCTTTTTTCTTATAGTTCTCTAGCGTTGCTACACCAACAGCCATTGCAGATAACGTATTTTCTGCTGTCGTTGATGCTGTTGACACCATTTTTTCCGTCTTCTACAATAAAAAATGAACGTGAAGTTCCTTTTTCAATTCCTCGACGTTTTCTTTTTAAATGCTTATTCAAGTACGGCTCAATCTTTTCAGTAGTATCCTTTAGACCGGACATCATCTTAAATTCAAAGTCAGAAGACATCTAAGGCATCTAGAGGAATACTTTTCATATTGGAAAGGTTATCTTAAACTGTCCTGTCTCTTTAGTTTAAGTATATTTTTTCATAGACGCTATATATCATTTCAATTATTTTATAAATTCAGTCTATACTGAACTACTTAATTAAATAAGTTCATTTACAATGAAACTCCCCTTTAGAAAAAATCCAAAGGGGTAATCTTCGCAACCTTTTTTTAAACATCGCTTCTTTTTTACAAACGTTATGACATTATTTTAGATCCACATAAGATGCTATCTATATTTAAAATAGCTGCGCAAAAAGATTAAAAACTAAGATCTTCCCAGTATACTCATCGAAAACAAGCGAAGATTTTTCCCGTTTTTTTTTGCTTTGAACAAATTTTATCACTATTGAATCCTTCTTCTGAAACAGAGACGGTTCGCATGCCATCCTTTTGTTCAACTTAGGTTGTTTTCTGTTCAACTTAGGTTGTTTTCTGTTCAACTTTGGTTGTTTTCTGTTCAACTTTCCACTATTTGCGTTCAACTACAGTTTCCTCTTCAGAAGTTTTAATAATGATATCAAAGTACTGACTGTACGGATGCATAAACAATTCATACTGAATCCGACGTTCATCATGAGACTGCCTTAAATAATTTATATCCATTCCTCTTTCAGCAATATCACGACTCGACCTTCTCATTAATTCTGTTTCTCCATCTGTATAGAGATAAATTTTCAAATCAAATAAATCTGGATTAATAAATGCGACACTCATTCCTTCAACAATCGTGACTTTTTTTTTCGAAGAAATTAACTCGCTTTTCATAAAATGCGTATCTATCGTATATACATCTAGACCATCTCTAATCATCTGAACATCCTTTTCTAAAGATGGCAAATGATGTGCCGACGGGTGGCAAGCCGTCATTTTATAGCGATGATTTTCGCTTTGATATGTATAGTTAATAATTGCATGTTTTCGTATGTTTCCACTTACAATATACGGATCTGTATTCATATAATCTACTTCATTTTGAGGTAACAGGCATACGAGTCTATTGGCAAATGTTGTTTTCCCAGCAGCACCATGTCCTGAAATGCCAATAACAATCTTCTTATCCGTCATTCTGACCCATTTTATAATTTCTTGTAATAACTTATTCATCCCTCTCCCCCCTCGTATGATTTTGCAGTATCAATTTCAAAACCAATCATTATGAGTAGCATACATACCTGCTAAAATAATTACAATAGATGCCGATTTAATTTGTTCTTCTCAGGGACATTGAGGCGATTCTCATGTTTCAGTGCTAATATGTGTTGCTTCTATCGCTCTTACAGCCAAAGAAGCCTAAACTTATAAAGACATATTGGCACACTTTATACTCTCAGCTCGTTTAATACTCCTTTTAAATTATGTTTCTTCTATCTTTTAGTTTCCTGTTGATTATCAATTAGGTAATCTCTAAAAGCCATGTGTGACGTATGTTTCAGGAGTTCTGCATCAAAAACTTCTTTAATTCTTTTAGACTCTTCACTAAAGTTTTCTCTACTTAAAAACCAGATTTTTAATTTATATCTCCCAAATAAACAGGGAGTTCTTTACCTGCAATATAATCAATTATGTACTCACGCATTGTCTGAGGATAAAGTCTGTGACTTAATAATTCTGATAACAGCAACCATTCAACACCGATTTGTCCATCATCTGGTACTATCCCATTTCCTATGTCTTTACTTCCTTCTTTAATCTTACATAAAAACATATACTCCGTTTGATGCACTTCCGAATCAAACTCAAAATGCTCATGATTTTTTCCAATGTACTCTCGGATAAATATTAGCTTACCTATCGACACATCAGCATTTATCTCTTCAATACACTCTCTTTTTAATGTTTGATGGAGATTTTCTCCAAGTTCTTGTCCGCCACCAGGTAAAATATAATAATAACCGTCTTTATCCTCCTTTTTAATCGCTAACAACTTATCATCTTGAACAATAACTGCCTTTGCCGAATTTCTTATCCCCATCTTTATCTCCCACTTTCAAATAGAATTCTTATTTCTCTTAATCTTACATTAAGAAAAATAAAATTAAAGCCAGATTTCTCTATAAAAATATAAGAAAAGCTGGCCTTTTTTATGCTAATACAACTATTAGAGGGAAATTC
>JAEWDX010000445.1 GCA_023389895.1 Bacillota bacterium | reverse complement strand
AATCGAAATGAATGTTGCTCAAACTTATCTAAAAAACACTATCTTATATATTGGGGGAATATTATTGATATCTTCACTATTACTATTATTAAGTTGGTTTAGGAAAAATAAAAAGTATAGAAGTGAGATTTTTACTCCAACAACATTATAGAGGCGTCCTACCAGCGAAACGCTGAAAACATACGTTAAGATATTGTTCAGAAACCCAAGGATTGCTGAACATCCCTATAAGAAAAGGGTTTATATAGATTTCTGCCCTTTCGAATTGTTCAACAATTTCAAAGAACAAGAAGCCATCGGTGTGTATCTGGAGGAAATTTTCCTGAAATACGCACGTTATCGCCGAGACCAATTAGTAATTCTTCAATCGGTCATTAAGGACGAACCTGAATGGATTGATCAGGCGCTTCAAAAGTGTATCCGTGAAAACCTCTACAGTGCGAATGATTTTCGCGATGTAGTAAGTTATTTAAAAAAGTCGGGTGAAGAATCAGTTTTAGCAATAAAGGCAACTAAAAAAATTCCTACATCTAAAATTAAAATTCAAGTGGTCCCTCGCTCGGTGAGTACATATACAAGTATTTTGAAGGGGAGTGCCCAATGAATAAAACAGTGAAGGAATTACAAGATCATTTTCGCCAATTACGCTTAGCAGAAACATCTGAGGAGCTTCCACAGCTCCTTCGAGAAGCTGAAAAGGCATCTTGGACATATTTAGAATTCCTAGAAGCCATTACTTCTTACTTCATTTGAGCTAAATAAACGTGAAACAAAAAGCATTGAGAGACGTATCAAATGGGCACGTTTTCCCTACTATAAAACGCTCCAAGAATTTAACGTGGAGGAACAAACAGCCTTAACTGCTCGTCAATTAACGCAATTACAAGAGTTCAGTTGGTTAGAACAACAATATAATTTAATTTTATTAGGCCCATCTGGTGTCGGCAAAACATTTCTAGCCATCGGGCTAGGTATAGAGGCTATTCAACGAGGTTTTCAAGTATATTTTGTGACCATGGGGGAATTAATTCAACTATTAAAAACGCAGGAGTTTACACATAAGTCACAAGTGCAAATAAAGAGATTACAAGCATCTGATTTGGTAATTATTGATGATTTGATGTATATGGCAATGGATCATAGGGAAACGAATCTGTTCTTCCAATTGATCAATCATCTTTATGAACGAAGTTCGATCATTTTAACATCAAATAAAAGTCCAGAACAGTGGACCGAATTAATGGGCGACGAAGGAATTACAACCGCCATTTTAGATCGTCTTTTACATCGTGTGGAGGTTATTCAAAAAAGTATATCTTTAAAAAACAACCCGTCATAACTTTGTCTATCACTATTATAATCAACTTGAGGAATTTTAATGCATCACTTATTTGTAAAATTCAGCCCCCTTAGAAAAGAATAGAGACGCTTATTCCACAATCGGGCGCCCGATTGTGGAATACTAAAGAAGCAAACAGTCAATCGATATTCTAACAAGACACTGTTAGATACAGAATTAATTTGAAATATTAGTCCTCGATTTTTAGGAAATTATCATGTTTGTATCGTATAAAATCACTTATTCTCTTAATAGTAAGACGAGCTGTTTCATTAAATTTGATATGCAAAGGATTAATTGATTCAGAAAGTTCCCCATTATCGTCAAGATCCTCACGTGTAACAGCAAACTTCTCTAAAGTGTTGGGACAATTATATTTTTTAAGAACTAATTCAGTTTCTTCAAGGAGCAGATACAGGTACTCTTCCCCAAAATACTGTAATCCAGTTTTGATTGCTGACCAAATTTTAGGTTGGGCCATAAAATACGCACTCCACCAATAGAACTCAGCCTTTGATTCAATTGCATGATCATAATATACATGAAATACAAATAACGCTTTCTGTCCAGTGGTCAGCTCTTTATAAAAAAGTTCTTTTGAAATTTCTCTATCCTCTGGTTGTTTAGCCATTCTTTTTTTATATTCCAGAATCAACGGTTTAAAACAAGCATTAAGCAAGGCTTCATCAGCTAAAGAATCGAACTCTTGTTTTTTTATCTGAACTATCATCAATTATCACTCCTTAAATCAATATACAATTAGAAAAAGAATGAGGTGCAGTATTTTCAATACTTTACAGTCCTTTTTATCAAGAAGATCCAACATTTTTCTTACTTACTTTCGTATTTTACTGTTAGGAACCCTTATCCAAAAAAGTTATAGTATAATTATTTAAAATAAAATTTTCGAAGCCTCAGCTGTAAACGGTATTAATTCTTCCACACGACCATTACGGATCTTATCTGCCCAAGCTGGATCTACCAGTAAAGCACGCCCTACAGCTACTAAATCGAATTCTTCTCGATCAAGCCTCTCGATTAAGCCATCAATATTGACATTATTAGCTCCTTTGCCTTCTGCAAAAAAGCTAATAAACTCTGTATCAAGACCGATCGACCCAACTGTAATCGTCGGTTTACCCGTTAGTTTCTTTGTCCACCCTGCAAGATTGAGAGGTGAACCTTCAAATTCAGGTTCCCAGAATCGACGGGTTGAACAATGGAAAATACTGACTCCAGCATCTACTAAAGGAAATAGAAATTGAGCTAATTGCTCAGGAGTTTCAACCAATTTAGCTGAAAATGGTCTTCTTTTCCATTGAGAATATCGGAATATTATAGGAAAATCCGGTCCTACGGCACGCCTGCATGCCTGAATAATTTCAACAGCAAAACGTGTACGATGAATAAAGTTACCACCATAATGATCGGTACGTTTATTAGTTTTCTCCCAAAGGAATTGGTCAATTAAATACCCGTGTGCGCCGTGGAGTTCGATTCCATCGAAACCAAGCTTCTTAGCATCCGTAGCCGCATGAGCAAACGCCTCCACCACTGCATCGATTTCCCGGTATGTCATAGGCTCATTTACTATAAGGCCTTCATCTGTTAGTCCGGATGGGCCAATCGGTAAAGATTCTGGATTTGGCAGCTTACCAATACTACGCTGTGTACCAACATGCCAAAGCTGCGGTATAATCCGACCACCTACTTCATGCACTGACTTCACAATCTTTGCCCATCCGTTTAATGCTTTATCACCATGAAAATGGGGGACGTTAGGATTTGACGATGCAGCAGAGTGATTGATCACCGTACCCTCGGTCACGATTAGCCCTACTCCCTTTTCTGCTCGGCGCCTGTAGTAATTTAAAACATCATCTCCAGGAATTCCGTCTGGTGAAAATGCTCGTGTCATAGGTGCCATGACAATACGGTTAGATAGTTTCAAATTGCCTAATGTAAAAGGCTGAAACAAGGATTGAACAGAGCGATCCTGATTCATAAATACCTCCTAATGTGTTAGTGTCTAGACAATAAAGTATTAAATGTTGCTTTTCATAATCTCTTGACAAAATAAATTATTTAGTAAATAATTTATTTTTATAGTAAAGTGATGGGGGGCCTGAATTGTATGAGTATAGACAATAACAATATTGATATTAATATCGATAACACAACAAAAGAACTTGCTATCGCTTTCGGACAGTTGAAACGTGTTGGGCATGTATTTAATCCTTCCAATGGTCTCAGACAGAGCGAATT
>JAEWDX010000136.1 GCA_023389895.1 Bacillota bacterium | reverse complement strand
TGATTGCTCCGTCAGTTCCTCTGAAGCGAATGTTGCTCCATGAATGCCATCTCGACCTGTTTTCGCTCCCACATACATAACTGTATTGCCGACACCATGCGCCTGCCCTTTTTGAATATCTTTATGATCGATTAAACCGACACACATTGCATTCACTAGCGGATTTCCTTCATAGCTTCGGTCAAATTGAATTTCACCACCAACTGTCGGAATGCCGATACAATTTCCATAGCCAGCAATCCCAGCTACAACTTCCTTAAAAAGATATTTCGTACGAGCATTATCTAATTCGCCAAAGCGCAAGGAATTCAGCATCGCAACTGGTCGTGCCCCCATCGAGAATACATCGCGAATAATCCCGCCGACACCCGTAGCTGCTCCTTGGTATGGCTCAATCGCAGATGGGTGATTATGACTTTCAATTTTGAAAACGACTGCCTGCTCATCACCGATATCAACAATGCCCGCTCCTTCTCCCGGTCCTTGGAGCACTCTTTCTCCCTTCGTAGGGAACTTTCGCAATACAGGCTTTGAATTTTTATAGCTGCAATGCTCAGACCACATAACTGAAAAGAGTCCAGTTTCCGTATAATTTGGAAGGCGACCAAGAATCTCCTCAATCATGGCAAATTCCTCATCTGTTAAACCCATTTCCCGATACACCTTATTTGCTTTCACTTGTTCTGAATTTGGTTCAAGCATTAACGACATTTGCTTCCCTCCATTGCTTCACAATTGATTGAAAAAGCTTTAACCCATCTGCACCGCCAAGAAGCTCATCAACCGCTCTTTCCGGGTGTGGCATCATGCCGAGTACATTGCCTTTTTCATTCATAATGCCAGCGATATTTTCAAGACTTCCATTTGGATTCGAGCCGCTATACGTAAAAACAATTTGCTTATTTTTTTTCAGATTTGCCAGTGTTTCTTCATCACAGTAATAGTTTCCTTCACCGTGAGCGATTGGAATTGTAATGATTTCATTTTTTTCATAGGCTGTCGAAAACATTGTTTCGTTGTTTTCCACCTTTAATTGCACTGGGCGACAAATAAATTTCAAGCTATCATTTCTGCGCATCGCCCCTGGAAGAAGTCCTGCCTCTAATAAAATTTGGAACCCATTGCAAACGCCGAGAATCGGTTTTCCAGCTTCAGCTGCTTTCACAACCTCTTTCATTACATTGCTAAAGCGAGCAATCGCGCCCGTGCGCAGATAGTCGCCATAGGAAAAACCACCTGGAAGGAGAATTCCATCGAATTCCGCTAAGCTTTCCGCATCGTGCCATACATATTCCACTTCAGCCCCAAGCTCATCTTTCACTGCATGATACATATCGATATCGCAATTCGATCCTGGAAAAACGATGACTGCAAACCTCACTGTGCAACAGCCTCCTCGATTTCAAAACGATAGTCTTCGATGACGACATTCGCTAATAAGCGCTCACACATTTCCTTGACGACTTCTTCAACATCACGCTCCGATTTTCCCACTGTTAATTCCATATACTTTCCAATGCGGACATCATTCACTTCTTTGTAATTTAATGAATGAAGCGAGCCTTTCACAGCTGTTCCTTGTGGATCGAGTACACTTTCTCTTAACGTGATGAAAACTTTTACTTTATACATGCGTTTGTCCTCCTAATCTAGCAAAAATAGTTTCATAGGCATCTGTTAAACTACCAAGATCTCTCCGGAATACATCCTTATCAAGCTTTTCATTTGATTCCATATCCCAAAGACGGCAAGTATCTGGTGAAATTTCATCAGCAAGAACAATTTCACCTGAGTGGAGTTTGCCGAATTCAAGCTTGAAATCGACGAGACGAATGCCAATTTCAGCGAATAATTTCATTAAAGCTTTATTTACTTCCAATGCTTTTTCTTTTAAAATTTCAACCTCGGCTTTACTTGCTAGCTGTAAAATCTCGATATGATCTTCGGTTAAAAGCGGATCTCCTAATTCATCATCCTTATAGTAAAATTCGACAATCGGTCGCAATAATGGAATTCCTTCTGCCATTCCTACTCTTTTTGAAAAGCTGCCTGCACTAATGTTGCGGACGACCGTTTCAAGTGGGATGATTTTCACTTTTTTAACAAGCTGCTCCGTTTCGGAAATTTTTCTGATAAAATGAGATTCAATCCCTTGTTCTTGCAGCTTTGAAAACAATAAACTGGTAATCTCATTATTCAGTCTGCCTTTTCCCGTAATCGTTGCTTTCTTCTCCCCGTTAAAAGCAGTAGCAGAATCTTTGTATTCGATCCAAACAATGTTCTCATCAGTTGTTGCGAATACGATTTTTGCCTTGCCTTCATATAAAGCTGAGCCTTTCACCATGTTGGCTTGCCTCCTTAAGTTTTCCTCCGACTCCTCTAACTCATGACACTACCCTAGTTTTGTCCCACGTTTTATCCAATTGTTTATTTGTTTGTGTTCAAGTGCAGATAGTTTGTGTTCAAGTTATGTTCATTTGTGTTCAAGTTCAGTTGATTTGCGTTCAAGTTTCCCCATTTTCCGTTCAACCTTTTCTTATAAGTCGAGTCTTTCAAAAATCGTATCCACATATTTAAGATGGTAATGATAATCAAAACAATCATCCATTTCAGCTTTGGTAAGCTTAGCGGAAATCGTTTCATCCTGTTCGACAAGACTCCGGAAAGGCACTTGCTTTTCCCATGCTTCCATCGCCCGCGGCTGGACAGTGTCATATGCTTCCTCACGAGTTAGACCTTTATCAATAAGCGCAAGGAGCACACGCTGTGAATAAATTAACCCCCATGTCCGTTCCATATTGCGTTTCATATTTTCAGGGAAAACCGTTAAATTCTTCACGATATTGCCAAAACGGTTTAACATATAATCCAAGGCAATTGTCGCATCTGGAATAATAATTCGTTCGGCAGAGGAATGCGAAATATCGCGTTCATGCCACAATGCTACATTTTCATAGGCTGTCATCATATAGCCGCGAATCACTCGCGCCATTCCTGTCATATTCTCAGAACCAATTGGATTGCGTTTATGCGGCATGGCAGATGAACCTTTTTGTCCTTTCGCAAAGAACTCCTCAACCTCACGTGTTTCACTCTTTTGTAGGCCGCGAATTTCCGTTGCAAACTTCTCAATTGAAGTAGCGATTAAGGCAATTGCCCCCATATAATGAGCATGACGATCACGCTGCAGCGTTTGTGTTGAAATGGGAGCTGGTTGGATGCCAAGCTTTTCACAAACATATTGCTCAACAAAGGGGTCAATGTTTGCATATGTACCAACAGCCCCTGAGATCTTCCCAAACTCTACGCCAGCAGCGGCCGCTTTGAAACGGTCAAGATTACGTTTCATTTCCTCATACCAAAGGGCAAGCTTCAAGCCGAAAGTAGTTGGCTCTGCATGGACACCATGTGTACGCCCCATCATGACAGTATGTTTATGTTCAATTGCTTTGTTTTTCAAAATCTCAATAAAGTTTTCTAAATCTTTTAGGAGAAGATGATTTGCTTGCTTAATTAAATAGGAAAGTGCTGTATCAACAACATCTGTTGACGTTAAGCCATAATGAACCCATTTGCGCTCCTCGCCAAGCGACTCGGACACAGCTCTCGTGAAGGCAACAACATCATGCCTTGTTTCTTCTTCAATTTCTTTAATACGGTCGATATGAAAGGAAGCTTTTTCACGAATTTTTTGGACATCCTCTTTTGGGATATCACCTAATTGTGACCATGCTTCACAAGCAAGTATTTCAACCTCTAGCCAAGCGTTAAACCGATTTTCTTCTGTCCAAATGGCTCCCATTTCCGGACGTGTATAC
>JAEWDX010000425.1 GCA_023389895.1 Bacillota bacterium | reverse complement strand
GACCAGGCTTGCCACCATTTAATATCGACCCCTCTGGCTCCACAACCACCGTCTTTATGGAAGGTTCCTTTTCCTTTAAATAACGAGCGGTTCCCATAAATGTTCCTCCAGTTCCAGCACCTGCAATAAAAACATCTATTTTACCATCCATTTGCTCCCAAATTTCTGGTCCAAGTGTTTTATAGTAAGTTAGTGGGTTTGCTTTGTTCGTAAATTGTTGGGGGCTGTAGGAGTTCGGAATCTCATCCAGAAGCTCATTTGCTCTTTGAATCGCTCCCTTCATTCCCTCTCCTGCTGGTGTATGGACAATCTCCGCTCCCAGCGCCTTCATAAGCTCCTGCTTCTCGATGCTAAATTTCTCAGGAACACATAATATCACTTTTAACCCTTTATTAATCGAAGCTAAAGCAAGACCAATCCCTGTATTTCCAGCTGTTGGCTCAATAATGGTATAACCCGAGCTTATTTTTCCAGATAAAATCGCCTCTGCTATTAGTTCAACACCTAAACGATCCTTCACACTTCCCCCTGGATTCATAAATTCAAGCTTCGCAAATAAACGAACTTTATTAGGCAAGGGAAATTGTGTGATTTCTACAATTGGCGTATCACCGATTAACTCATGGACATTTCGATAGATTTTCAACATATTCACCCTTTTAGCCAAGCATCTATTCGTTATAAATTTTTTGAAGGAGGAGGGAGGACGTCGTCTTTGCCTCTCCTTATTCCTTAATCCCTTCCATAATCCAAACAAAATCATTCAGATTAATAAAGTTGACGGAAAAGTGATTTGTCTCCATCAAATTTTTTAGAATTGGAATCGTCGTATAATATTCTCGTTGTAAATCTTCTGCGAGATGATGAAAGCCTTTTTCTAGCGCTGCTTTAAGCGCAGCTTTATACGTTGTAGTAGACTCATACATTGTATCCGCGAAAACAATTTTCCCACCTCTTTTGAGCAAGTTTCCGTACGCTCCAATTGCTTCTCCCTTTTCAACATCTGTGAGATGATGAAAAGCATAGGAACTAACAATTGTATCGACGTCCTTATCAAGCTGGAAATTGAGAAAATCTCCATCCTTTATTTCAGCACGTTCGCCAAGTTTATCAATAGCGAGCTTTCGCATTGATGGTGATGGTTCAAAGGCAATCACAGTTAATTCTCTTTTCAAAAGCTGCGTGGTCAAATTCCCTGTTCCCGCTCCGAATTCAACGACATGGCCATAAGAACGATTCGCCACCTCAGAAAGGATTTTCTCGTAATGTTCAAAGACTGCTTTATATTCAAGATCATGACCAGCTACAGTATCATCATAGCTATCTGCCCATTGCTCAAATATTTCAATAAATTCTTTTCCCATATTACACTCTCCACGTTTCAATATATAATAATTCCTATATGTATACTATGATTTGATGGGAAATCTGTTCCTACTTTAGCATATTCATAACGATCGAGCAATCAAAATCTACATTTATAGCAAAATTCCTACAAATGGTCCTCGTTCTCTAGTTGCTCATTATTCCTATTCACAAGCTTGCCTACTAACAGCTAAGTATGGAAAACAATGCAACTATACCTAGAACAAAAAAACTATTATTACATATATTTATAGTAGATTGGGTTGCTAGAGTGGTAGAGGTTCCTGTTCAAAGTTTCACCGGTGCTGCAGGGTTAGAAAGTCTCAACTTCAATTGCAGTTTGTCCAATTGTGTTTCCAATGTGAGAAGTCATTTGTTAATGCAGCTAAAAAACAACAAAAATAAAACGGCCAATGTCCTTTAGTATTGAGGACACAGGCCGCTAATTTATTGACTTATTGGACAACCAGTGCGTTATAAAAGAGGTGATAGAAGTCTTGATGTTGATTCAAGAATTCTGTAACCAAGATGTCGCCTCTTAAACTTTTCATTGTCGATTTCCTTTGAATTATTGAGATCATCCTTGTATTCACTAACAAGCTTTTGCGTACTTCTTGTCCGATATAAAAACACATTTACTTCAAAGTTAAGATGAAAGCTTCTCATATCCATATTTGAAGTTCCAATCGAAGCTAATTCTCCATCAATAATAACAATTTTGCTGTGCATAAAACCTTTTTCATATTCGAAAATTTTCACGCCTGCCTCTAAGAGCTCAGGAAAATAAGAGCGAGATGCATGAAAAACAATTTTCTTATCCGGTCTTTGAGGAATAAGCAATTTAACCTCAATTCCACTTAAGGCGGCAATTTTTAGCGCTGAAAAAATATCCTCATCTGGAATAAAATACGGAGAGGCAATCCAGACCGATTTCTCTGCTGAAGTGATCATCGAAAAAAATATGTTCTTAATGACACTCCATTCATTATCAGGTCCACCAGCAATTAATTGAACACCACCGTGAATATTCTCTTCTAAATCCGGAGAAAGATACTCGGCCGTTAAAATATTATGATTCGTCATATAATACCAATCTTGCAAAAAAATGAGTTGAAGACTTCTAACCGCTTCCCCCTTCAACATCATATGCGTATCGCGCCAAAATCCAAAGCTAGCATCCCGTCCTAAATATTCATCTCCAATATTTAGACCACCTACAAAGCCAATACTCCCATCTATCACAATGATTTTACGATGATTACGGAAGTTTACCTTACTGCTAAGAAAAGGGAGAGTAACAGGGCCAAAAGGGATGATTTCAACACCTGCTTTGCGAAGCTCTAGAATATAGCTCTTCGCAAGCTGCCAAGACCCTACCCCATCGTAAAGAAAGCGAACCATTACCCCTTCTTTTGCCTTATCTATTAATATTTCCTTAATTTCTTGACCAATTTTATCATGGCGGACAATATAATATTCAAGATGAATATGATGGGTCGCTTCTTTTAAAGCTCTTAATATTTCCGAAAACGTTTCATCGCCGTTTGTCAAAACTTGCGTTTGCGTCGCAAAGGAAATCGGACTAGTTCCAAGGTTTTGAGCTAAATGAAATAACTTCCGCTGATGCTCAGCCATTCGCTCCATCTTCTCAGCGTTTGCTGGATCCGTTTCCCCTTCAATTCGTAAAAACGCCTGCTTGTCCAAGATATATTTTTGACGAAACATTTTCTCTTTGCGATAATTTCGCCCAAATAAGATATAGAATACAAATCCAACTAAAGGAAAACTGCCTAATACAATTATCCATGTTAATGTTTGAGAAGGATGACGATTTTCTAAAAAAATAACAAATGCAATAAAGGTAACAGAAATCCCGATTAATATACTGGCATATCCAATATAGCCGCCAGCAGAATTTATGTAACGATCATACATAAACACAAGCCCAAATAAGATGCCTATAAATAAGACAATTCTCACAGTATTTTTCATTTACACACCCACCTCGAAATACACAAGCACCTTAAAAAACCGATTTCATCACTGAAATCGGCAACTATTTAAAATATGTTCTTAATTGTTCAAAAACATTTTCAGCGATAATAAGGTTCCCATATTCTTCAAGACGATGAATAGTCACTTGTGTTTCCATTCCATATTCAAGTAGTATCGACAATAAATCATCAACCTCATCTTCAGTAAAAAGATCCTCAGGAAACTCAACAAACAAATAATATTTATTTTCAAAAGAAAATAACCTTGTCGGTATTGAATCTAATCCGCCGCGCTTTGATAATAAAATAAGATCTTCAAAATCTTTAAATGTCAGCAAGAAATCTAAATCTTCCTCAAACTCAATTTCTTCCCCATCATGATTAAAATGCTGATCAAGCATTTCTTCAATTCGATCATCGACCTGCATTTTCTGCGCATCCTCTGGAACAGGAAGCTCAAATTTTTGCCCATCCTTTGATAGCTGTGCTTTCGTCACTAGGATCTCTAACCCTTTATCTAAAGCCTGTACTTGAATCCAAAGTGGACCCTCTACAGTAAATTCCTCTTCTTGATGAATCTCATCCATCATTTCCCAAAAAAGCTCTTCACTTCGTTCGCGATTATACCAAATTTCATCGCGTTCAAATCCTCTTTCCTCTATATCAACATATGAAATGTAAAACTTTACAGTATTGTCGTTAATACGTTCAATTTCCATTTTGCAACTCTCCTTTCTGGATATTGCACCTTATACTTTCATTTTATGACAAAATGAGCATAAAGGGAATTAAAATATCTCAACTTTCGAAAAACCATTAAATGCCCATTTTAAAGGGTGAAAGGAAAGTTGTAAGCAATCAAAATCCAATTATCATTATTATACTACTAACAGATAATTTTAATTTGTATTTTATCAAATTTCAGCAAATATCTCAAACATTTAGAACAAAAGATACAAGCTCCTTCATTCCAAAATAAAAAAAACCTTCTCTTTAAAAAAGAAGGTCAATAAATCAAACTAATTCACTAATCTTTGTGCCTCTCTCAGTTGGAATGTCCGTACTTTTCTTGGAAGGAAACGTCTAATTTCATCCTCATTATAACCAACCTGCAAACGTTTCTCATCAATGATAATTGGTCGACGAAGCAAACCAGGATTTTCTTTAATTAGCTGAAATAAATCCTGTAAAGGCATTGTCTCCAAATTAACATTTAACTTTTGAAATGTTTTCGAACGAGTTGAGATAATTTCATCAGTGCCATCTTCAGTCATTCGAAGAATTTCCTTAATCTCTTCAATTGTAAGGGATTCTGAGAAAACATTCCTTTCCCTATAGGCAATATCATGTTCCTCTAACCATGCTTTAGCTTTCCTACAAGATGTACAACTTGGTGAAGTGTATAATGTGACCATTTTACAAATTCACTCCTTCTATTATAGACATTATAATCGAAAAATCGGTTATTTTTGTTTGGTAATGAAAAAGCTCTTTAAATTAAAATCACTATAAATAAGTAATTTATATTGACTATTATACACCAAGAAAATATGTTTTGGTATACATTTTTTAAATATAAAAAAAGCCTAATACATTAACAAAACAGATTGCTTCTATGCAACTCTAGTATATAAGACGATTGAAACGACGAAAAGTTTCATTTGATAGAAAAAAAAATATAATGATACAAATTGTTCACATTTTTCGAAAATAAATAAGATTTTTCTTTCTCAATTACATTATATAAATGATAAAAAATGTTTTCGTTTGAAAACGAGGATCCCCCTTTCAATCCTTGCCTATTTCTACTACAATAGAAGCAAGGGGAATGCAAATTTACTTAACATCCGATAAAGGGGAGATAGATATTATGTTAGAATACATATTTGATTTAGTTGTTGTTGCACTGCTTATTGTAAGTCTTACCGCCACATTAGGAGTAATCTTAAATTCAATCGGTGAAAAAATATTTGGTGGAAAAACAAGAAGCGAATTTGTTATTCAATCAGAAAAAATCCAAGTTGGCTGGAAGGCCGTAGGTGGCATTAAGAAATAAATACATATACAGTCCGTATATTGAATTTTGTAATAGAAAAAACGATCTCGATAATGAGATCGTTTTTTTTATTTTGCATTTTCTGCTTTAAATTGTGCAGCTTCTTTGTCAGAGCATAGGACAAAATGTCCTGGTGTAATTTCACGCATTGACGTCTCTTCGTTTTCACTATAATTATGAACCTTAGGATCATATGATTTACGAACACGCGTGCGCTCGCTTTCAGGATCTGGAAGTGGAATCGCCGATAATAATGACTGTGTATATGGATGCAATGGATTGTTGTATAAATCATCAGCTGGAGCTAATTCAACAAGCTTTCCAAAATACATAACACCGATACGATCACTAATATACTTGACCATCGATAAATCATGCGCAATAAACAAATAAGTTAAGCCCTTTTCCCGTTGCAGTTTTTTCATTAAGTTAACGACTTGTGCTTGAATGGAAACATCAAGGGCAGAGATAGGTTCATCCGCAATAATGAATTCAGGATCAACAGCTAGTGCACGCGCAATTCCGATACGCTGCCTTTGACCACCGGAAAATTCATGTGGATAACGGTTCGCATGCTCTTTATTTAATCCAACCGTTTCAAGAAGAGCATATACCTTCTCCATTCTCTCTTTCTTATCCTTTGCGAGACCGTGAATGTCAATCCCTTCTGCAACGATATCAGCAACTGTCGTTCTTGGATTTAAAGAAGCATAAGGGTCTTGGAAGATCATTTGCATTTTTCGGTTAAACTTCTTTAATTCTTTCGCAGATTTCTTGCCATGAACATCTTCGCCATTGAAAATGACTTGACCATCTGTAGCGTTATATAAGCGAATAATCGTTCTGCCTGTTGTTGATTTACCACAGCCGGATTCTCCAACTAAACCAAGCGTTTCACCTTTATAAATATCAAATGTAATACCGTCAACAGCTTTAACCATATTAGGTCTTCCAACATTGAAATGCTGTTTTAGATTTTTTATTTCAACTAATTTCTCAACCACTTATTTCCCCTCCTTCACGAGGATTGGCTTTTCAAAGGTTGAAGGTAGCTTACGCATCTGTTTTAACACTGCTACAGGTGGCTCTACCTTTGGTGCATCTGGATGAAGTAGCCACGTTTTTGCAAAATGAGTATCTGATATTTGATACAAAGGCGGTTCCTCTTCGAAATCAATCGCAAGCGCATATTTATTTCGCGCAGCAAAAGCATCACCCTTCGGCGGATTTGTTAAATCTGGTGGTGTCCCTGGAATTGCCGCAAGCTCTGTTTTTTCATCATTTTCTAAACTTGGCATAGAGGCAAGCAAGCCCCAAGTATACGGATGACGTGGGTCATAGAAAATCTCATCTACAGTTCCCATTTCAACAATTTGCCCAGCATACATAACGGCTACACGATCAGCCACATTTGCAACCACGCCAAGATCATGCGTAATGAATATGATCGATGTATCCATTTTGCTTTGTAAATCTTTCATTAATTCGAGGATTTGTGCTTGAATCGTTACGTCAAGTGCTGTTGTTGGTTCATCAGCAATTAATAGTTTTGGATTGGCAGCTAACGCAATGGCAATCATCGCACGCTGCCTCATTCCACCAGAAAATTCATGTGGATATTGATTGATGCGTCTTTCCGGCATTGGAATCCCTACTAATTTTAGAAGCTCAATCGCACGAGCCTTAGACGCTTGTTTTGACATATTTTGATGTTTCACAAGTACTTCCGTAATTTGATAACCAATCTTCATCGTTGGATTAAGAGATGTCATCGAGTCTTGGAAGATCATGCTAATTTCTTTTCCACGAATTTTTTCCATTTCTTTTTCAGTTTTTGGTACAATGTCCTGTCCATTAAAAAGGATTTGACCAGCATTAATTTTGCCTGGTGGCATCGGGATTAATTTCATGATTGTTTGCGAGGTAACACTTTTACCTGACCCTGATTCCCCAACGATTGCTAGTGTCTCACCTTTATGAAGGTCAAAGCTGACGCCGCGGACTGCCTTCACTTCTCCTCCATATGTTTGGAAGGAAACTTCTAGATCTTTAACTTCTAATACTTTCTCCATCTTCTCACTCCTCGTCTAGCACTTTTCTTCTCTTATTTCCGAAGTCTTGGGTCTAGAGCGTCGCGTAATCCATCACCAATAACATTAAAGGCAAAAATCGTTAAACAGATAAATGTAGCTGGGAAGAATAATCGCCATGGATAATATCGTAATGCAGGCAATCCATCACTAGCCATTGTTCCCCAGCTGGCAAGTGGCGGAGTTAAACCTAGCCCTAAGTAGCTTAAAAATGATTCAGTAAAAATAGCACTTGGGATCGTTAATGTCATTGTGACAAGAATTGGCGCCATTGAATTTGGAATTAAGTGACGTGCCATAATTCTGCTCGTACTTGCACCAAGTGTTTTTGCTGCGAGAACATATTCTTGACTTTTTAATGATAAAACTTGTCCACGGACAATCCGAGAC
>JAEWDX010000342.1 GCA_023389895.1 Bacillota bacterium | reverse complement strand
TTATCTAACCGTTCTTCTAAATTCGCTTTGCTTGTCGATTGAAATAATGGAGTGGCTACAATTTTCACCTTCTGTTCAAGATGGTCAAAAATAATAATTTCCTCGAAAAATAATAAATGCACATCTGGTAGTCTTAATTCATCATGGGGGACTTGACCAATCTGCTCATATCGGCGAATTTCATCATACCCTATATAACCGATAGCCCCACCGCAAAAGGGGAATTGTTCAAGCTGCTCTCGTCTTTCCTTTGGCAGTAATGTTTGTAATACAGTTAATGTCTTTTCACGGATCATTTTTTTGCCATTTGCTGAGATAACGATTGTTTTCTCTCCCTCCCCAATTAACTCCAAAATGGGATCAGCTCCAATAAAAGAATATCTTCCTGACTTCTCATGTTTCAATGAGCTTTCAAATAGAAATTTCTTTTTCCCCCTTATGCGCTGATAAACAAGGATCGGCGTTAATGTATCTCCTTCGAGTTCCTTTACTAAGTAATCACTACATTCTTCCACTCTGTTTCCTCCTCAATAGGCTTTGTTAATTGATGATTTCCACCTTAACCCATTAATGCGTTAAAGTGTGATAAAACAAAAAAGTCCTCTATACACACAATAATTGCGTGTATAGAGGACGGTTATAAACGTGGTGCCACCTCATTTTAGAGCAAAAAACTGCTCCCTCATTTCAAGTACGGAGAATAATCCTAGCTTATTTCTCGATACTCTATCCTTGTAACGGCGGAATCCCGTGCCCCCATACTATTAATTCAGGAAGCCTCTCGTAAGTCCATTCCATTTGCCCTCATCGTACCGGCTCTCACCTTTCCCGGCTCTCTGAAACGATTCGAAACAATGTACTCCTCTTACTCAAAGATTTTTAATATTGTTTTTTATCTTATTCGCAATTTTCATAAAAGTCAAGGGGTATTTAAAAAAATTTCCGAATTATTTTTTCAATAATTGGAGTAGCTTCTCTCTCCATACATTTGCAAGTTCTTTTATTTCTAAAAATTCTTCGATTTCTTTTTTACTTTGTCGATTATGAAAAAGTAATTGATTCCCTTTTAAAACAGAAAACATTTCTTGTTTCCGATCTAATAAGTTGAAATGAGCGGTTTCAGTCACCATTCCTTCTTGAAGAACTCTGAAAAAATAGCCAGTAAAACCTGTTTCTACAACCCGACGAAGCAAATCGCCTTCACGGTTATGCTTGGAAATGGTTGAACATGGAATTCTTCCTTGCGACACTTGGATAATGGCATCCCCAACTGAAAAGATGTCTCCAATATAAATGTCTTGCTCTAACATATTTTCTACAGAAATATTTTCACCGAAGCCAGGTTTTTTAATTGTTTTGTTAAATTCTATCTCCCATTGTTTATAATGCTCGAATGGATATAGACAAACAGCTCGTTCCGGTCCACCATGAACATCACGATTGGCAACATGATCCCCTTTAAAGCCATTTTTTGTTAGCAGCGCTTCTTTAGTCACGGCTTTCTTTATGGCTGAATTATAGGTTACTCCATTCCAAACGTATAAATTAGGCCTGCCTATTGTTAAACCAAGCACTTTCCTCTCCACTTTATCCCACCTCCGTTATTCATTTCTTATTCCAAATATCGGAAAAAGATTCATAAACATTGCCGACAAGCTAAATTTGCTATATCATATCATTTTTCCAAAAAAAGATCCTACTATATTTTCTTCAAATAGCAAATATTAATAGAAGTTTGATTACATTGAAAGTAGGTAAACAAAGAATGGAACAAGTAAACAAGCTATCGAAGAGTTTGAAAGCTGGGACGAAAGAGTCTGGAAATAAGACAATGAATTCGAAATGGGCGGTCCTTTCACTTTCTTCAATCCCCCTTGTCATGACGTTGGGAAATTCAATGCTCATTCCAATTTTACCAACGATGGAAAAGAAACTTGATATTTCTTCCTTTCAAACAAGCATGATTTTAACAGTCTATTCCATCGTTGCCATTATTTTAATTCCAGTTGCCGGGTGCTTATCGGACTATGTAGGACGGAAGAAGGTAATCATCCCTAGCCTTCTTATTGCAGGAATTGGCGGTCTTGTTGCTGGCTGGGCAGCTTGGAAAATGGACGATCCATATTGGCTCATCCTTTGTGGTCGCGCCTTACAAGGGGTTGGTGCCGCTGGAGCGGCTCCTATTGTCATGCCATTAATTGGTGATATGTTCCAAAATGATGACGATGTAAGTAGTTCTTTAGGAATGATTGAAACATCGAATACATTTGGAAAAGTAATAAGCCCGATTCTTGGCGCTGTTTTAGCCAGTATCATTTGGTTCTTGCCATTCTTTGCCTTTCCAGTATTTTGTACCATCTCGATTTTACTTGTGCTTTTTTTAATAAAACCACCAAAGGAGCATGAGGAGCCCCTCCCATTTAAGCAATTCCTCGGGAATCTTAAACAAACATTTTCTCAGAATGGAAAATGGCTCATTGGTATCTTTATTATTGGCGTGATTTTAATGTTTGTCCTATTCGGTGTTCTCTTTTATTTATCAGATGTTCTCGAAAAAACTTATGATGTTAAAAATATTAAAAAAGGATTTTTACTCGCAGTTCCGTTAGGCGCATTATGTATTTCATCCTTTATAACAGGAAAAATAATTAAAGAAAATAAAACTTTAATGAAATGGCTCATTTTCGGAGGAGTCGTTTTAACCGCCGTTTCAGTTGGGATTCTTAGCTTCTCTGATGGATTATGGTATTTGCTTATTTTGTTTCTTTTTGGCGGAATTGGCATTGGCATCGCGCTTCCATGTTTAGATGCATTAATTACGAACGGAATTGAAAAGGAGGAAAGAGGAACGATTACCTCCATCTATAGCTCGATGAGATTCATTGGGGTTGCTGCTGGACCTCCTATTATTGTCATTTTAATGAAACATGCTGAAAAATCATTGTTCTTTATTTTAAGCGGAATAACCGTTATTGCCATTTTCACAACATTTATGGCGATTAAGCCAGAAAAAGCAGACCAGTAATTTAAAACTGGTCTGCTTTTTCAAAAGTGATAGGATGTTAATGACTCATTCAGAGTCTCAGTTTCATATCCGTGTGCTTGAAGATAATCAAGCAGCATTGGTAAATGTTCTGCCGTAGTTTTACGATCATGCATCAAAATAACAATCGGGCTTTCATGGTATTTATAATGTTCAAGCTGATCGATAACATTGGAAACATATTTTGCGTTTTGATATTTCCAATCTTTACTATCAATAGTCCAATCCCATAATTGAAAGCCCGCATTTTTCACAGCTTCTTTATACGATGGTTTCATATACGGAGCAGACCCATAAGGAGTGCGGATTAAGTTGGTTACTTGACCAGTAAGATTCAACAATGTTTCCTGGGCTTGCTTCATTTCATCAACAACGGTTTGTTCAGAACGATAAATTAGCGAAGCTTTATGAGTAACACCATGCAGGGCAGGAACATATCCTTTTGCAATGATTTCATTTAACTTGTCTGGGTATGCTCTCATATTTGGTTCAAGCATAAAAAAAGTTGCCTTCATATCATAACTGCTTAATTTTTCTAATATATCCGATGTATAAGCTGAAGGACCATCGTCGAATGTTAAATACACCGTTTTAGCATTTACTGCTTGATTGCTAGGTGTAGCTACATCCTTTTCTTCATTCGTTGACGCAAGTTTTTCATTATTCGATTGTTCTTCCGGTTTAGACTGTTGTTCTTGCTTCTGTTCTTCTATGTTTTGCCCAAAATTTCCTTCTTCGGCAACTGGAGATTCATCTCCAAATGATGGTAAAATTTTATGAGATAAGAATGTATAAGAATATGGATTCCCCGCAATTTGCTCATCGCGCAATTGTTCAGTTTTCGAAACTACCACTAATGAGTGCATAATCTGAATTGGCTGAGAGATATTAAAAAGAGTGAACGCTTCGGACTTATTCCCTATACTAAAATTGGAAACTAGTAAAGCTAAGCATAGGAGTAATCCAATTAATAATTTCTTCGTTTTTATCCCTTTTCTTTTGTACCGTTTTTTTCTCATCTGCCGTCACCTTGCCATTCATTGTCATTCTTTGTTGTTTATTAATGCTTTCACTCTAATAGACGGTTTTACTTGTAAAAAAGTTGTCATTTCTTTTCCCATATTCAACAAATCATTGAAAAAGTGCAAAAGGGATTGTCACTTATCGGACAACCCCTTCTCCAAAGATATTTATTCTAAATACGAATTGTCCTCGTTAATTCGTCATCAACGTTGTTTCTTTTTCCTTGAGCAGAAAACATGTGACCGCAAAAGAAACGACTGCAAGAATCATTAAAAGGATAAACACTGAATGCAAACTCGATTCTAATACTTTCCCTTTCAATTCATCACTCAGCAATAAACCAGAAATCGCAATTCCGATAACTTGCCCAAGATTTCTCATTAAATTATTTGATCCCATTGCCGCGCCCCGAATTTTCCATTCAACGGAAGATTGTACTGCTACAGTGAAGGCGGTGAATGCTAGACCGAAGCCAAAGCCGATAACACCCGTTACAACCATCATCCAAGGAATCGTCGTATTGGTCGTAAAGAAAACGAAGCCGAAACAAGCAATAATAATGATTGCATTTCCGATCAAGGTTATACTTCCAATTGATTTTTTACTCAT
>JAEWDX010000253.1 GCA_023389895.1 Bacillota bacterium | reverse complement strand
AGGAGTGAATCTCCATTGACTGAGATAACACATCGTACAAAAACACGGCCAGTTAAAGTTGGACCATTAGCAATCGGCGGCAGCAATGAATTATTTATTCAAAGTATGACAACGACAAAAACGCATGATGTTGAAGCTACGGTTGCACAAATTAAACGGTTAGAAGAAGCGGGCTGTCAAATCGTCCGTGTTGCTTGCCCTGACGAAAGAGCAGCTAATGCGATCGCTGATATAAAAAAACAAATTAATATTCCACTAGTTGTTGATATTCATTTCGATTATAAGCTGGCTTTAAAAGCAATTGAAGGCGGAGCAGATAAAATAAGAATTAATCCAGGGAATATCGGAAAACGTGAAAAGGTTGAAGCTGTCGTAAAAGCGGCTAAGGCAAAGGGCATTCCGATTCGCATCGGTGTTAATGCTGGCTCATTAGAGAAGAAAATTCTCGATAAGTATGGCTATCCAACAGCTGATGGAATGGTCGAAAGTGCACTTCACCATATTAAAATATTAGAAGACCTTGATTTCCATGATATTATCGTTTCGATGAAAGCATCTGATGTAAATTTAGCGATTGAAGCATATGAAAAAGCGGCAAGAGCATTTGACTATCCTTTACATTTAGGGATTACAGAATCAGGAACATTATTTGCTGGAACGGTAAAAAGCGCTGCTGGATTGGGCGTTATTTTAAACAAAGGAATTGGCAATACATTGCGCATCTCCTTAAGTGCAGATCCAGTTGAAGAAGTAAAGGTTGCGCGCGAATTATTAAAGGTATTCGGTCTGTCCTCTAATGCAGCGACATTAATTTCCTGCCCGACATGTGGACGGATTGAAATTGACTTGATTTCGATTGCCAATGAAGTAGAGGAATATATTCAAAAAATTAAAGCCCCTATAAAAGTAGCTGTCTTAGGATGTGCCGTCAACGGACCAGGCGAAGCTCGTGAAGCTGATATTGGGATTGCCGGAGCAAGAGGAGAAGGTTTATTATTCCGCAAAGGGGAAATTGTTCGTAAAGTTCCCGAAGAGAAAATGGTCGAAGAGTTAAAAGCGGAAATTGATAAGGTTGCCGAGGAATACTTTGCGAAGCAAGCAGAGGAAAAAAAGCACGCAGAAACCGTTAAATAAGTCATTGGAAAAGCGCCCGGCTATTGCCAGGCGCTTTTCATTTTACCTAAAGAATGGAAGGATAAACATGCCAACGATAATGGAAGCAACCCCAATTCCAATTGCCCAGCTTCCAAGGCTATTTGCACCACGACTGCGGGCAACAAAGCCAAGAATAATTCCTGCTGCTCCAAACAGGATTGGAAGAGCAAAAACAGAGATAATCGACAAAATTAAAGCTGCAAATCCTACTCCCGTGCCTGCAGTTGCTACTTCTGTATCATCATCTACGCTATCTATATTATTCCTATCAAAAGTGATAGGTGCAGCGATTTCAGCCGATGTTTCTTCCGTATGATTCTGATTCTCATCCGAGTTTAAATTCTCATCCGAAATCAGACTCTGGCTCGTTATATCGGAACGATCTTCCTCTTCAGTCTGAGTCCAATTCATTCCATTTGTATAACTCGGAGTCTGAGTATTACGGTTTAAGTCCGTGGTGCCATCGCCTTGCCGTAAATCAAAATCTGTTGTTTTCTGGTCACGCCCATGATCTGCCAATTTATTCCCTCACTTTCTATACGTTTTAGAACTTTGTTGGAACATTACTATTGTTTGCGAAAAAAAATTTTTTAAGATGCAAATATTTTACAGTCTGATGATTCTAAATAAAGCTGGAAATAAGCTATAGTTCATCCGTTCATTTTGGTAAAATAACTTTAAGAAGAGGAAAAGGAGACTTCACCATGAAAAAGCGTTTAGGAATAGATATCGATGGGACGGTTACATGTCCAGCTACATTGATTCCATATATGAATAAGGCATTTAATCTTAATCTTACTTTAAATGATGTTTTGCAATATGAGTTGAATTATTTAGTCGATGGAGTAACCGAAGAAGAATTTGCGGAATGGTTTACAGCGATCGAGCCGATTGTTTATGCTGAATCACCTTTTGCGAAGGGAGCAAAAGAGGTTTTGAAAAAGTGGGAAAACGTTCATGAATTATATTATATTAGTGCTAGAAGCACACAGCTTTTAGATATAACGAAAAAATGGTTTTCAGACCATGAATTAAAATATAAGCAAATTGATTTATTAGGAACACATCGTAAAATAGAAGCTGCCAAAAAGAGGAATGTAGATATTTTTCTTGAGGACAAACATGACAATGCCGTAATCCTTCATGAGGAATGCAATATTCCTGTGCTATTATTCGACACTCCCTATAATCGTGAACCGATACCAGAGGGTGTAATCCGCGTCTATAATTGGGCTGAAGCAGATGCTTGGGTGGAGAATTGGTTACATCAAAAAGCTGAAGCGGTTCGCTAAGAGCTGAGAATAAGACATGCCGACGAGTAGGTTATTCTAAAAATTGGCTGACAAATTGATCGACCACCACAAAACTAAACATAAGGGACTGCAGGGAATCCGGACAAATATTGCAGCAAGTTTCTCAATAATTTTCAAACGGATGCCCTACAGCCTTTTCTACCTCAATAACATTCTTTATGGTTACAATCAGGACAACGGCCATATATTTCAAATTTATGCCCCGATACATCATAACCTTTCAAATTCTCCTGAAGCTCCTTCATTGGGCATGTAGCGATTTCTTTCGTTTTACCACAGGCTAAACAAATAAAATGATGATGATGTTCTTCATGGGAACATGTGTAGCGAAAATGCTTTTCACCTGAAAGCTCTGTCATTTCAAAAATACCAAGATCTACGAATAAAGATAAATTTCGGTAAATCGTATCAAAGCTAATCCCTGGATAATCATCCTTCATCCAAACGAGTACATCTCTTGCTGTTAAATATTTGTTATTTTTTGCAAAGAATTGCAACATTTCCTCTCTTTTACCAGTATACTTATAGCCCTTTTCTTTTAATAATTGTAATGCTTCATTCACATCCATCAAGTTCACCTCATTATCGCAAACCTTAAATGATCTTTAAGCCGCTCTAAGTGCAGCCTTTTTAATTAAAATGGTTAGAACTAATATGAGAACGGCAATCATAACGATCGTTCCACCTGGTGCTAAATTCAAGTAATAGGATAAAATTAATCCACCTAATACAGCAGTTTCCCCAAACAAAATAGAATAAAATATTGTTTGTTTAAACCCTTTTGCAATTCTAATACTAGCAGCAACAGGTAATGTCATCAATGATGAAACAAGTAAAATCCCGACAATTCTCATGGAGGCAGCAATGACAAGGGCAACCATCACGATAAAAATAAAATGTAAACTTTTCGTTGCAATGCCCGATGCTTTTGCATGCTCTTCATCGAAAGATAATAAAAATAATTCCTTATATAATAAACTAATTATTGCGATGACAAGAATACTAATAACAATAATAGTCCATAGATCCATTCTGCTAACAGCACTAACACTGCCAAATAAATAACTAAATAAATCTGTATTGAAGCCATCTGCTAATGAAATGAAAATAACACTTAAACCGATCCCGCCAGAAAGAATAATCGGAATCGCTAATTCTTGATAATGCTTATAGACAGCACGTAGCTTCTCAATAAATAATGAACCTGATACAGAGAAAAACATTCCCATATATAACGGATTTAATCCATTAAAAACAGCGAATTTTTTTTCTAGAAAAAGACTTGCCGCAATTCCAGCAAGAGTAACATGACTTAATGCATCAGCAATCAATGAGAGTCTGCGGACGACGATAAAAACACCTAATAATGGTGCGATTATGCCAATAATCATTCCTGTTAAAAAAGCATTTTGAAGAAACTCATATTGTAAAATCCCTGCGATCATTGCTTTACTCCTTCGTGGTGGTGGTGATGTGTAAGAATATGAACATCGTGACCGTAAATCTGTGATAGATCATTATTTTGGATCTGCTCAAACTCCGCAGTCTTTCCATGGAAATGCAAATGTTTGTTTAAACAGGCAACATGGGTAACCTTATCTGAAATAGTTCCAATATCATGAGTAACTAATAAAAGGGTAATCCCTAATTTCTTATTTAATTCATAAAGCATTTCATAGAAGGAGTGAACATTTTGAGCATCAACCCCTACTGTCGGCTCATCAAGGATGAGCAGCTTTGGATCACTCACTAATGCACGGGCAATGAAAACACGCTGCTGCTGTCCTCCTGACAATTCTCCAATATTTCTATTTTTAAACGCAAGCAGACCGACTGATTGAATAGCATCAGTAACTTTGCGATGATTCTCCTTATTCATAAATTTGAACAGCCCAATTTTTTTCGTCATGCCACTTGCAACAACCTCAGATACTGTTGCAGGAAAACCTGTATTAAATGAGTTCGCCTTTTGCGATACAAAACCGATCTTCTCCCAATCTTTAAAGCGCGAAATTTCCTCACCAAAAAGTTGAATCGTGCCCGTTTGTATTTTTAAAAGGCCGAGAATAAGTTTTAATAATGTAGATTTCCCAGAGCCATTTGGGCCAACTATGCCTAAAAAAGCACCTTCTTCAACGGACAAATTAATCTCTTCAAGGACATTGGCTTTTTCATAGCGATATGAAAGATTCTTGATTGTAATAATTGGATTTTGTGTAGCCGTCATTTTTCCACCTTCTTATTAAGAATCATTCCGATTTACAAATGTTAGTATACAGGAAGGGAAGGAAGTTGTAAAGAAATACAATTGTCACGATCATCGCCTCTTCTTCATAAAGTAATTAGGAGGAGTGATGAACATTGAAAATCTTTGAAAACATCATCAATCATAAAATAAGTACGATTACAGCAGATGAATTATTAAAATATGGCGGACAATTTCAAATATCCGTTTCAAAAGGGCATGCACAAAAAATTGCTAGCTATCTACGAGGAAAACAGGTGAATATCTTCGATGATGCCGAGAGAAAACAACTAATTAGAGAAATTGCAAAGATTGCTGGTCCTGAAACTGCGAGGGAAGTTAATCGATTATTTATTCAATTTACGAGATAAAAGCGATAAGGCCCTCCTTAAAAATGAATGCCTGTGAAAAAGAAGGAAAATGCTCATCCATTAAGTGGATAATTATTTTCCTTTCCTCACAGGCATGTCCATTTTTCATATCTTTTACAAATCCTGGCTAATCTCTTCAAGTAGATTGTCATTAAACTCCCCAGCACACAGCATGGCAATTTCGTGCTTATATGGGGCCTTTTTGCTATTTTTATCCTCACCAACATATGGTGTTTCAAGGATTTTCGGAACATCCTTTAACTGTGGATGATGAACAATATAATTTAATGCCTTAAAGCCAATATGTCCGAAGCCAATATTTTCATGGCGATCCTTTCTCATCCCGCGCTCATTTTTGCTGTCATTAATGTGAAGCACCTTTAAACGATCAATGCCGATTATTTTATCAAAGGATTCCAATACCCCATCAAAATCTTCAACAATATTATAACCAGCATCATGTGTATGGCAAGTATCAAAACAAATGGATAAATGATCATTATGCGTAACTCCATCAATAATCATCGCCAATTCTTCAAAGGATCTGCCACATTCAGAGCCCTTTCCAGCCATTGTTTCAAGAGCGATCTGCACCTTCTCATCACCCTTTAACACTTCATTTAAGCCTTCAATAATTTTTTTGATGCCCTCTTCTGCTCCTGCACCAACATGTGCTCCTGGGTGCAGAACAATTTGGCGCGATCCGATCGCTTCCGTTCGGTCAATTTCTGTTCTTAAGAAGTTAACACCTAATTCAAAAGTTGCTGGATTCGTTGTGTTGCCAATATTAATAATATACGGAGCATGAACAATAATATCGAAAATCCCATGTTCTCCCATATGCTTTTGTCCAGCTTCAATATTTAATTCCTCAATTTTCTTCCTTCTCGTGTTTTGCGGTGCCCCTGTATAAATCATCAATGTATTAGAACCATACGAAGCTGCTTCTTCACTTGCTGCCAAAAGCATTTTCTTTCCACTCATGGAAACATGTGAGCCAATTTTCAACATTTACTTTCCCCCTCCACTTTTTCTTTTGATTCTTCTTTGGCGCTTTTTAAAGTCCTCCATTTCAGATTGGATTTTCTTTTTATAGCCCGGTTTTACTTTTTTCGGCTTTTTCACAATCGATTTCGCTTGCATCTCGATTTCATCTGTTTGTTTTTGGCGTTTTTTTCGTTTATTTCGATCGTTTAAATCAACCAATTCACCCTTTTGTAGATCAACATGAGAGAAAACGATCCCCATTTTTTCTAATCGTGTTAAGGCATCGTCATCTGATGGCTCATAAATCGTTAACGCTAGCCCTGAATTGCCGGCGCGAGCCGTTCTGCCTACACGGTGAATATAGAAATCTAAATCTGTTGGCAGTTCATAGTTAATCACATGACTTATCCCTTCAATATCAATACCACGCGCAGCAATATCTGTTGCAACAATATACTGATAGTCAAGTTCTTTAATTTGCTTCATCATTTTCTTACGTTCTCTTGGATTTAGATCCCCATGAATCCGTCCAACCTTCAATCCTTTTTCGATCAAGGCATCGGCTACCTCATCTGCCTTTTTCTTTGTGTTTGTAAAGACAATGGCTAAATAAGGATTGAATAATGATAGGGCGTCATAAACAAGGTTTACTTTATTGCGATGCCTTGATGGCATAATTTGGTGTTCAATCTTTACAGCCGTTACTTGTTTCGGCTCAATATGAACAAATTTTGGATTTTCCATATATTTTTTCAAAAATGGCTTTAGTTTCTCAGGAATTGTCGCAGAAAAAACAAGCATTTGTAATTTCCCCGGCATTCTCCCAGCAATTTGGTCTACATCTTCAATAAAGCCCATATCAAGCGTGAAGTCTGCTTCATCGACAACAAGCATTTGTGCTGTATGCACGAATAAGGCTTGTTCTTTTATTAGGTCATTTATTCGCCCTGGTGTTCCGACAATAATTTGCGGCTGGATTTTCAATTTTTCGATCGTTCTTTGCTTATCTGTCCCGCCAATAAAGCAGCGTGCCGTAATCTCCTCTCCTTCACTGCATTCCTTCGTTACTTTAAGAATTTCATGATAGATTTGATTGGCCAGCTCTCTCGTTGGTGCCGTAACTACAGCTTGTACTTCTTGTTTTCTGTGATCAATTTTTTGTAAAATCGGCAAGATATAAGCATGTGTCTTTCCTGTTCCTGTTTGTGATTGTCCAATCGCGCTCTCTCCTTTTAAAATAGTCGGAATTAAGCGCGCTTGAATTTCCGTTGGATCATAAAACCCTAAAGCCTTTACTGCCTTTATAATAAATGGCTTTAATTCGTATTTATCAAATTTTGTTTCGTTCATATTAAGAGCTCCTGTCTGTCTTGCTTCGGCAATAAGCCTAAAGCTTTTCTTGTCATCCTGTAATTATAATAAAAATTTAAAGAAATAACCACTTTTCTTTAAAGGCGTCAATCTAGGTTGCCTATGAATAATCATAAATTGCTTAAACCTATCCGTTATTTTCGCATACATTAATCTATAACAAGTTGTTCCCGGAGGCGAATTTCATGTTTCAAAGACAATCCCCCCCTTTTCAAGGTGGAATGGGTTTTCATGGCGATAGGCTGCATCAGCCATTAATGAATCAAATCAATATTCCCCCTCCAATGAGTGTGGGCAATTTTCCGCAAATGAGAGCTACTGGTTCTCCACAGATGATAGGGAATCACCCCCAGCAAATAAGTGGTGGCACTCCACAATTTCTTGGTGGGATGCCGCAAATGAGACATAGAGGATTCCCACAAATGAACAGTGGCACTCCGCAAATGAGGCAAGGGGGGTTCTCACAAATAAGTGGTGGGGGTGCTCCACAAATGAAT
>JAEWDX010000225.1 GCA_023389895.1 Bacillota bacterium | reverse complement strand
CTAAACGCTTTTTGGCATTTTCTACTTGATCAGCAGGGATCCGTTTGCTCATAATATTATTAATAGCTGTAACCGTCAAATCTTTAGCAATTGAACGATCGCTTTTAGATGCTTGAATTAAAGCGGTTAATGTTTGTGACGATATTTCCTCTGTTAGATCCTTCGTTAGTTTACTCTGCATACGAGATAGTTTTTCAGCAGATGAAGGCTCAGTAATAATTGGTCGTTCATTTTCTAGATCACCGTAGTTTTCTACAGGTTTTTTCTTTTCATCTTGTTCAGCTTGAATTTCATCATTCACTTCCGTAGCTGAATCAAAAATCGAAGTGATCAAATCAACTCGATTTTGCGTAATTTCTTTTTTGACTACATAAACATCTTGAACTTGATCAGCAGCATCTTTCTTTTTCTTTTCTGTACTCGCCTTATCTTCAACCGTAATAGGTGAACGAATCGTTTGTTCAGCAATCGAAAAGAGCGTTAAATCTAATTTCTCCGGTTTCACATTGCTAAACATCGCCAAGTACATCACAACGCCAAGTAAAATGAATAGAAGCACTCGAAAAAAAGTTACCTCTAGTAAATTTTTTATCTTTGTTAAAGAATGATGGAACTTTTCCAATTTTACCCCTCCTATCTAAGCAAATTGCACTCGTTGGATAAAGTGAAACTTCAGTCAGTTTAGGGTCTTTCAAAACTGATGATTAGTTAAGCTCTTCGAAGATTTTAGCACGCTATCTACGAAAAGCATCTTTATTTATGTAAAATCATAACAGTTTTTTTAGTAAGATGCATCTTTATCTTCATTCAAGCTTTCACAAAAAGAAAACCGTCTATAGATAACCGACGGTTTTCTTCATTCCTATTTGTCTAATCCAGAGCCAAAGCATCTCAGCACTGAAGCTCAACGATAAATCGTCACAGCCTGTCCCAGTTCATTATTCGCACTTTCCATATGCCTGAATGATTTTGGCAACGAGCGGATGACGAACAACATCACTTTCCTCAAGATAAATAAAGGTAATTCCGGCTACTCCTGCTAATATCTCTTCCACACTAATAAGCCCAGATTTAACGCCTTTCGGGAGATCTATCTGTGTTTTGTCACCCGTAATAACCATTTTCGAGTTAAATCCTAGCCGCGTTAAAAACATTTTCATTTGGGCATTTGTTGTATTCTGAGCCTCATCTAAAATAACAAAGGCATCATCAAGCGTTCTTCCCCTCATATACGCTAACGGTGCAATTTCAATTGTTCCTCTTTCGATTAATCTTTCTGTATGCTCCGCACCTAAAACATCATGAAGGGCATCATATAAAGGTCTTAAATAGGGATCGACCTTTTCCTTTAAATCTCCTGGTAAGAAACCAAGACTCTCTCCAGCTTCAACAGCAGGCCTCGTTAAAATAATTCGCTTTACTTGTCCGCTTTTCAAGGCGGTAATGGCCATCACTACCGCTAAATAAGTTTTCCCCGTCCCTGCTGGACCGATTCCAAATACAAGATCGCTCTTTCTAATTGCACGAATATATTGGCTTTGACCAATCGTTTTCACTCTAATTACTTTTCCTACCGCATTTCTTGTGATCTCCTCATCATAGAGATCTCCGAAATAATCTAATGAACCTTTTTTCGCCATTTGCAACGCATATTGAACATCCCGTTGATTAATATTAATGCCCTTTTTAATGATTTGCAGCAGCTCAGTTAAAACATGACTTACCATTTCAACTTGCTCAGGTTCACCCGAAACCAAAACGGATCCGCCGCGGGTAATAATGGATACATTTAATTCTTGCTCGATGATTTTTATATGCAAATCCCCATTGCCTAGCAATGCTAATGCTTCATTTGGGTTATCAAGTTGTACATTCACTGTTTTTAAGTCTTCTGTCATTCCGTATCTCCTTGAATAATTGGTTGCTCTTCAGCAATATTTTCGATAACTTGGAAATGTATTGATAATTTAACTTTACCATTCTCTATCGACTTGTGTAAAACCTTTTCCCCTTTAATCTTATCATTTTCACCTAAAAGTTTTTTTATATCATTGCGTGCTTTTAATTTCGCTGCCTCTATTGCTTCTGATTGAGAATATATTCTTGTAACCTCTTCCCGCTCTCTAATCGTCTCATCCAGATAACTTATAGGAAGCTCCCATTTTAAAAAACGGAGTTTTTTTTCATTCGATTCTGTTTCAAATTCCTTATATTCAATTTTCCCAAATCCCCAAATTTGAATAGGTAAATTCCAAAATTTTATATAATATTTTCTTTTTTCATTTCCATTAAATACTTGCATCGTATTTTTTAGTTTTTGAATAACATCGGTCTTGTACCATGTTTCTCCATATACTTCTCCTTTCGCAGGGACGATCTTTCTTCGCTCACCCTCTCCAACGATACCTGATACGAGTAATTGACCTGGTTTTACATGATCATGAATATTGACTTGTGCTTGCCCATCTTCGATAAACATATCGACAATAACCGCCTTCTTCTTTGCAATTAAATGCCGCGGACTTAATAATTCAGGCTGTTTTTGATCGGTTTTTTCAACAACTTGAAGATGGTAGGTTGTCCCTTTTAATTCAACACCAACCCATGTAATCACATTAATATTATCTGTTAATTTCCGTTGAATCGCTTCCGGATTATCCAGAAAAAATTGCAGCTTTCCTTTTTTTACACCAATTGTATTTAATTCTTTGCGGATCTTATGCTCGGTTGCAGGATCAGCTCCTTTAACTTCAATACCCCATACCATATTTGATAACAGGAGAACGGTAATAAGAAAAAGCAGCGAACCAAGGATAAATCCACTATTCTTTAAAAACCTTTTGAATAGAAATGGTAGGCCTGTCCGTTTTAAAAACTCGATTTTGCAATCGCGCTTCCTAGCAGCTGCCCTTAATTTCTTAACATCATTTAGCTTTATTCTAAATGTTAACGCATCATCACCATGCTTTTTTACGTGCCAGATAAATATTTGATTCTGTGTCAGCTGATTAATGAGGCGCTCTTTTCCTTTTCCCTTTGCCTTAACGGTAATAATCCCACTAAAAAATTCAAGCCATTGATTCTTCATTTCCTTCCTCCCGATTCATTCACTAATATATGTAACTTGATCGATTTTTCCTTCAAGCAGTATCTCTTCAGGCAAAATTGTTTTAATGACGAAGGCGTTTCCTTTTATGAGCAGTTGCCCTTGTTTTAATAAAAGACGCAATTCCTTATCTGAGAAAGAAAGTAATCCGCGGTGGTTTTCTATATAAATGTGAATTTGTCCTATCATTGTAATCCGAGGTAAATCCATCATTACATCGTGAGGAAGTTCAAGGTTAGTTGTCATCCATTTACGGATAAATTGTCCAAGCTTTTTTGCCATAAAAAAGAACCCCCTTTCATCTCATATGTATGAGATAAAAGGGGGTTCTAGCACTTATTTTTCAACGTGACAAACAGCGAATTATTTCCTTCGCATTGTTCTATGAGGATTGAGTGATCGCGGTGGACCTAGTATTTCAGCCCAAACGACGCCATCAATAACCTTCTGCTTTTCCACTGAGAAAGGAAGCTTTGATGATTGCAATTGCTTTTCCTCAGAATGCGGCATGATTGGTTGGACCTCAGCTATTTTCATCGGTTCAGCTTGTATCTCAACTGGGGCTGGGCTTTCCTTCGGGTATCTTATTGTTGATTCTGCAAGCTTTCGCTTATCTGAATAGTCCCTTTCAAGCCTTTCAGCCATCTCTTGAGCCATCTGTTCCAATCGCTTTACTGGAGACAGTGGTTTCTGCCTTTCCGTGTGCATTGGCTGTGCTTGTTGTCTTTGGACGGTTCGTGCTTCAGTTGGACGTGTTTTGTGATTCGGGTTTGTCTGATTTTGATTCTTTCCTTTTGCTTTCGTAAACAATGAAGAAATGAGCCAAATGAGAAAAACAAGAATAATTGGATTTTCAAATAAACTATTCAAGAGAGTTTGCCTCCCTTCTTGTTTTTGCTATTGCTGTTTCATGCTATTTTTTGCCATTATTTAGAATCATCTTTGTGATCAGGGTTAATTTTACCAATGGAATCTCTCATATCTGTGTCCGCAGATATATTTTTAATATTCATATAGTCCATCACACCAATATTTCCAGAGCGCAGAGCTTCAGACATCGCGAGTGGAACTTGAGCCTCAGCTTCAACGACCTTCGCTTTCATTTCCTCAACTTTTGCTTTCATCTCCTGCTCTGAAGCAACAGCCATGGCACGACGCTCTTCAGCTTTTGCTTGAGCGATCTTTTTATCAGCTTCAGCTTGTTCAGTTTGTAGATGAGCACCGATATTCTTACCGATATCAACATCCGCAATATCAATCGATAGAATTTCAAAGGCAGTGCCTGAATCTAAGCCTTTCGCAAGGACAGTTCGGGAAATCATATCAGGATTTTCAAGGACCTTTTTATGACTTTCCGATGAACCGATTGTTGAAACAATCCCTTCACCAACACGGGCAACAACAGTTTCTTCCCCTGCCCCCCCGACGAGACGATCGATGTTTGCGCGAACGGTAATTCTTGCTTTCGCCTTTACTTCAATCCCGTCCATCGCAACACCGGCAATGAAAGGAGTTTCAATAACATTCGGATTAACACTCATTTGTACAGCTTCCAGAACATCACGTCCTGCTAAGTCAATCGCAGCGCTTCGTTCGAATTTCAATTCAATATTAGCACGATGTGCGGCAATTAAAGCATTGACAACACGGTCGACATTACCACCCGCTAAATAGTGGCTTTCTAACTGATTTGTCGTTACATCTAACCCAGCTTTATGAGCTTTGATTAAAGGATTAATCACACGGCTTGGAATAACACGACGAAGTCTCATTCCAATTAATGTGAAAATACTTACTTTCACTCCTGCTGCTAATGCAGAAATCCACAGCATAATTGGAACGAACGTAAATAATATGCTTAGTAAGATCACTGCAAGTACAACTGCAGCTAAGATAATAATTGTAGTTGGATCTAGCACTTTATTTCCTCCTTTAGTTCATTATTTATCTAATTTAGAAACTTCTCTTACAACGATGCGAGAGCCTTCTGCCTTAACAACACGAACTCTTGCATCTTTTAAAATAAATGCGCCCTCACTAACAACATCAATCCGCTCATCTTCAATTACAATTGTTCCAGATGGTCTTAATGCTGTCAATGCATAGCCCTCAAGTCCAATCAGCTCTAACCTGCTTTTATTGGACACATAGCCATCTTCTGTTGTCGTTGCATCTGTTAAGATCATTTTTTTAAATATGCTCATTTTTTTACCAAACACCTTTATCAATATGATAGATACTAACAGTGAAATCCCAATTGCAATTAATAAAGATATCCCCATATGAATCACATTATCTGTTGCCAAAAACAGGCTTCCTACTATCGCCCCCAAGCCAAGTATTCCTGCTATCCCGCCTGGGAGATGAAACTCTGCGACAATTAAACCAACTCCGATTAAAAAGAGGATGATTGTCTCATAGCCTGCCAAACCAGCAACTAGATGGCCATAGAAGAAAAGCAACAATGCTCCTATTCCCATAAATCCAGGAAGTCCAAAGCCTGGTGAGTATAATTCTAACACAAGTCCTAAACTACCAATCGATAAAAGGATTGGAATAATAATTGGATTGGTAATAAATCTTGCTACTTTTTCAGCAAAGCTTTCTTCAGCATAGCGAATTTCTGCATCTTCTAATCCAAGCTCAACTAATAATTCATCGAGGTTTTTAACTGTACCCTTTGAATAGCCAACTTCCTCTGCCGTTTCTGCACCTAACGTTAGAAATTTCCCTTTCGGTTTAGAAAGCTCTGGTAAATCAAACGATTCATCTGCCATGGCACGAGCATAAATCGGGTTAAGATTTGATTGTTTCGCAGCCTCCTCCATTGCAGCAATCCAAAATGATTCAGCCTTTTTCCCAGCTGTATTTCCTTTTTCATCAATAATCCCAGCTGCTCCCATTGTCGATCCAGGTGTCATATAAATTCGATCCGCATTCAATGAAATATATGCACCAGCTGAAAGAGCCTGTTTATTAATAAGTGCAATCGTTTCCACATTAGTTGAAGAAATTAATTTTCCAATTTTTCCAGCAGCATCAACGACTCCACCCGGGGTATCTAGCTCAAAAATGATTGCTTTTGCATTATCCTCTTCAGCTGTATGGATTGCCCTGTTCAAAAAGGAAAACATCCCTTTTTCAACTGTTTCATGAATGGGAACAACGTAAACAATTCCATTACTTGCATTTCCTTTAAATGGTATCAATAGTAAAAGAAATGCAAGTAAAAAAGAAAAAATCATTAGACTTCTTCTGTATTTCAATTCTTTTCCCTCCCTCCCATCTTTCTTTCTATTTTCTAATACGTTTTCATTTTAAAAAGGTTTCAAAAAAGTTTTGTTAAAAAGACCGAAAGCATGCGCTTCCGGTCTTTTATAACAAAGTTTACATTTTTAAGAAAGGTGTTGTTGTACAAATTTATTTATAAGGACACCATCAGCTTTACCTTTAACTTTCGGCATAATGGCTGCCATTACTTTACCCATATCAGCTTTCGTTTTTGCACCAGTTTCAGCAACTGTTTCTTCAACAATTTTTAAAACTTCTGCCTCAGATAGCTGTTCAGGCATATATAATTCGACGAACCCGAGTTCCGTACGAATTTTTTCAACAAGATCTTCACGACCTGCTTTTTCAAATTCATGGAGGGAATCCTTGCGTTGTTTCACTTCGCGAGAGAGAATCGTTAGCTCTTGTTCCTCAGAAAGCTCTGCACCAAGCTTAATTGCTTCATTTTGTAAAGAAGCTTTAATCATCCGAATAACAGAGAGTTTATCCTTTTCTTTATTCCTCATCGCTTGTTTCAAATCATCATTTAAACGATCGAGAAGACTCATAAAATCCACCCTCTCTTAGAACTTCCGTTTTCTTGCAGCCTCAGATTTCTTCTTACGTTTTACACTAGGTTTTTCGTAGAATTCGCGCTTTCTAGCTTCTTGTATCGTACCTGACTTAGATACAGTACGTTTAAAGCGACGAAGAGCATCTTCAAGCGATTCGTTTTTACGAACGACGGTTTTAGACATTCTCTTTCCCTCCCTCCGAGCACAACACACATA
>JAEWDX010000107.1 GCA_023389895.1 Bacillota bacterium | reverse complement strand
GTTTTGTAAACCCCATAACATGACATTTATATATTTACATCCATTTGAATTTCAACTATATTTTACTTAAGATAAAATAGATGAGAACGCGAAAAGGTGGCATTGTTCATGGGAGAAACGCATGTATTTACAAAAACTGAAGAAATGGCTAATGCAATCACACATGGGATCGGAGCATTATTGAGCATTACTGCACTCGTTTTGCTTATTGTTTTTTCTTCCCTTTACGGCAATGCTTGGCATGTTGTTGGCTTAACACTTTATGGAAGCACTATGGTGCTCATGTATACTTTTTCAACATTACTTCACAGTTTTCCAGCAGGAAAGGCGAAAAATATTTTTGAAATCTTTGATCACTCCGCCATTTATTTTTTTATAGCAGGAACGTACACGCCATTCCTTTTTATTATTATTGACGGTTGGTTTCGCTGGACTATCTTCGGAATTGTTTGGGGACTAGCAATTGGAGGAACTATCTTTAAATCCTTTTTCGCAAAAAAGTTTTTGTTTTTTTCGACATTGCTTTATATTGTGATGGGTTGGTTTATTGTTATCGCTTGGCATCCAATCGTTGAAAACCTAGCTTATAATGGAATTGTTTTATTAGTGCTTGGTGGCATTGCTTATACTATTGGTTCGGTGTTTTATGTATGGCGAGGCTTCAAATATCATCATATGGTTTGGCATATCTTCGTCATAATTGGTAGTGCTTTGCACTTTTTCTGTATTTTCTTATACTTAATACCGTTTCATTAAAAATAAAAAGAATCTATTTTGAAAAAAATTGTTCAAAATAGATTCTTTCTCAGCATTCATGTTTGGCTGCTACATAACAAAGTGATTATTCTATGATACTCTTACTTTGAGAATCGCTTGGGAGCAAGGAGTAAACGTTCGTATCATATGGAACATTATTTTGATACATATAGTTTCTAAGAACGCCTTCTTTTTCAAACCCTAGATTCGTTAATAACACATTAGATGCATGATTTTCTGTAAAAACAGCTGCCCCGATACGAGTTAAATCTAGCTCATTAAACCCATATGATATAATTTCTAAAACTGCTTCAGTAGCATAACCCTTTCCCCATTGCTCAGGTAAAAGCGCATATGCGATTTCAGCTCTATTATGTTCAGAGGACCAATCATGAAATCCAATTGTTCCAATAATCCCTTCTTTTTCCTTTAATTCAATTCCCCATTTAATCCCACGTTTTTCCTCGTAGATCGTCGAGAAATTCCTAATTATATTCTTAACCTGCTCTATATTTGTTAATGGATTTTGTCCATAGTAACGTAATACGTCCTCATTTGAAAAACAATCTAATACTCCTTGAGCATCATCTTCTTTTAGTTCTCTTAAAACTAGTCTTTCTGTTTCTAGTATCGGAAACATTCTCTCACTCCTTTATGCATAATTGCATAGATTTTACATTGTATTGTAACTCAAGTCCACAAAAAAGTTTCTGTATGCGATCAATGCAGCACATTGGATTTCTGACAGCCACTTCATATTCAATTTGTACTTAAAATATTTCCTTCATTCTAAACATTGACCACACCTCATAATCTATTAGAAAAACTTGGCGTTCGCCAAGTCCTTTAGGCGAATGCCCTAGCTTTTCTTATGCGGTATTATTAGCAGTCATTTATTTGAATGTAATTTTACTTTAGCACGTTAAAAAACTTAATCTTCCCGAATAGCTTAAAAAGAAAAAGAGGTGTCTTTATCATTGAACTTCCAATATCTTTGTCAACAATGCGCACAGATTCTTAATGGAGAAGCAAGTGTGAAGCATGGTGTATGTTCAATTGGAATTAGTCGCAATCTTCAAGTTACCATTCAGGGGCGTCCTAGTCATGCTGAACTGCATGCAGGTATCACCTTTGAATCAATGGATCAAGAAGGGAATACTCTTAATCTTGGGGAAGTTGTCCTTCTTGAAGAAGAGCTTACTCCTTTTGTTCATGTTCTTGTTAGAAATCATCTTATCATTAGCGCTATTCATAACCACTGGGTATTTACCAAACCAACTATTTTATATGTCCATTTTCAGTCTGTTGAACCCCCATTAAACTTTGCAAAAAAAGTTTCACAGGCCTTTTGGGCTATAGGTCAAAAATAAAATTCTGAGGGGGTAGTCCAATATAAAACTACTCTTTTTTCTAATTTGAGACCGTTCGGTGCGCTTTTTGCATTTGTGGTGGTCTCATGAACGCGGTTGGAGACCAATGCTTGATACTTTTCCCGTTTGCGGTGGTCTCATGAACGCGGTTGGAGACCAGTGCTTGATACTTTTTCCGCTTGCGGTGGTCTCATGAACGCGGTTGGAAACCAATGCTTGCTGCTTTTTCCGCTTGCGGTGGTCTCATGAATGCGGTTGGAGACCAGTGCTTGATACTTTTCCCGTTTGCGGTAGTCTCATAAATGCGGTTGGAGACCAATGCTTGCTGCTTTTCCCGCTTGCGGTGGTCTCATGAACGCGGTTGGAGACCAATGCTTGCTGCTTTTTCCGCTTGCGGTGGTCTCATGAACGCGGTTGGAGACCAGTGCTTGATACTTTTTCCGCTTGCGGTGGTCTCATGAACGCGGTTGGAAACCAA
>JAEWDX010000094.1 GCA_023389895.1 Bacillota bacterium | reverse complement strand
CCTCCACCTGGGATAAAAAGAAACCCCCTTGTTAAAGCAACTTTAGCTAATAAAAAAAGAAATAGTTGTCGAATCATTAGGAAAATTGTGAATAGAAAGATAAAATGATAGGAATGGATTACGAGAGGGGAGAGCTTTTAGTCTAAAGGATTTAAGAATATGTATATTTAATTGGATAAAAGTGCTCTATTTTCAAGGAAATTACCTTTTCAGTGAGCTGTAGTTTTCAAAAATAAGAAATTGGAAATAGAAGGAATTGACAAAGAGGATTTTCGGTAAAAAGGATAGAGTCCTTCAGACACTATGCTTTTGGGCCTAATTAGAAAAGCGCAGTCTAGTCGGTAGGCGCCGAAATTGAACATTTCTTAAATTTTTCAAAAAAAGTCACAGCTTCGAAAAAAGGGACGTGATTATCCACGCGAGACAACCTTTTTAGAAGATGTGACTTTTCTGTTATCATCTTAACCGTTCTAATTCATTAATGGAAAGATTCTAAGTTTAATAGCATGATAGTGTTTGATGGATACTAAGTGAATTTTTTTTATAAACAAACATGCTATATAAACTCATAATTATTGACACGGTAATAAACTATTTTAACTGAACTTCAATTTCCATAAAATCCTCAGCCATAACCGTATTGGGAAAAGTTGATTGGGCTTCCTTTTCCAGCTCCATCCAGTCAACACGATTATAGCGTGAACTAATATGGGTTAAACAAAGCTGATTCACCCCTGCCTCCAGCGCTACATTCGCAGCATCGGTTGTCGTCGAATGGAAATATTCGAAAGCAAGCTTTTCTTCTCCACCAGCAAATGTAGCCTCGTGAATTAATAAATCAGCATCCTTTGCTAATTCGATTGCAGCGTTGCATTTACGTGTATCACCAAGAATGGTCACAATCCGTCCTTGCTTTGCTGGACCAACGTAAGCACTCGGTTCAATCAATCTTCCATCCTCAAGCATAACGGCTTCTCCATTTTTTATTTGTTTATAAAGAGGGCCTGGATGAACACCATCGGCTAGCAATTTATCGACAAGCAATGTCCCAGGTCGATCTTTTTCTATCATTCGGTAGCCATAGGAGGGAATGCCATGCTCAAGAACTTTTGCTTCAACAGTAAATTCCTTATCTTCAAAAATAATTCCTTCTTCAATCTCAATAATGTGCAAAGAGTATTTTAGAAATGTTTGACTTGCCGCTAAAGAAGCATGAACAAACTCCTTCAGCCCTTTTGGCCCATAAATGGTTACTTCTGATTCTCCACCTTGAAAAGAACGACTTGACAATAAACCTGGAAGACCATAAATATGATCGCCGTGAAGATGAGTAATAAAAATTTTTTCAATTCTCCGTGGTTTAACAGAAGTATGTAATATTTGATGCTGTGTTCCCTCTCCACAATCGAATAACCAAATCGTCCCCCGTTCTTCTAATAGCTTCAAAGCAATCGAAGTAACATTTCTCAACTTCGCCGGAATTCCTGCACCTGTTCCTAGAAATAAAACATCCATATGCTCTCCCTCCATTTCCATAACGTTTAAATAATTCTATCATTGTGTAAAGAAAAACGCTTATAAAAATAAGCGTTTCTCATCCGAACTCTCTTAGCAATTCTCAACATCTAAATCAGAAACCGGCCACCAAAAAAACCCGTCTTTTGCTAATAATTCATCCGCTTCATTCGGTCCTATTGTTCCGGCAGCATAGTTTGGAAAATTCTTTGCAGGCGTACTCTCCCAAACTTCAGAAATTTTATCAACAAAGCTCCATGAAAGGGCGACCTCATCCCAATGAGTAAAGTTTGTTGCATCGCCATGTAAACAATCAAATAATAATTTTTCATATGCTTCAGGTGTATTAATTCCGTCGAATCCTTTATTCGCATAGCTTAACTTTATTGGAGTAGCCTCCATATTTTGTCCAGCCTTTTTCGCATTTAAATATAATGTCACTCCTTCATCAGGCTGAATATGAATAACGAGTAAATTCGGGTTTAGCTTTTGCTCGGAATGATCATATAAATTCATAGGAATATCTTTAAATTGAATGACAATTTTCGTTGATTTCGTCTCCATCCTTTTACCGGTTCGGATGTAGATCGGAACGCCAGCCCAACGGAAATTATCAATCAAAAGTTTTCCAGCAACAAATGTTTCTGTGTTTGATGATTCTTGAACCATCGGCTCTTTCCGATACGCAGGAACAATTCCATCGTTAACAATTCCTCGATCGTATTGTCCCCTTACGAAATATTCCTTTAGGATTTTACCTTCAAGAGGGCGTAATGCTCGTAAAACCTTTACTTTTTCTGAACGAATTTCTGCAGTTGTTAAACGAATCGGTGGCTCCATTGCAAGTAGGGCAACCATTTGAAGCATATGATTTTGCACCATGTCCCTTAATGCGCCACTCTTTTCATAGTATCGTCCACGCTCTTCGACACCAAGCACTTCACTAGAAGTAACTTGAATATTTGAAATATAACGGTTATTCCATAATGATTCAAAAATCCCATTTGCAAACCGAATGACTTCAATGTTTTGCACCATTTCTTTTCCTAAATAATGATCAATTCGATAAATTTCATCCTCAGAAAAGGCATTGCGAATTTGTTCATTCAATCGTTTCGCCGATTTTAAATCATGACCAAAAGGCTTTTCAATGACAAGACGCTTAAATCCTGACACATCTGTTAAACCATCCGCATTGAGGTGCTCAGCAATCGTCCCAAAAAATTCAGGCGCCATTGCTAAATAAAAGATTCGATTTTCTTCTAAAGAATATCGCTGATCCAATTCAATTGCCCTTTGTTTCAATGCTAAATAAGAGTTTGAATCTGTTACATCATGAGAATGATAGTAAAAGTGAGAAGCAAATTGTTCAAGCCCATCACTATCCTCTATGGCTGAACTTACAGATTCAATAATCATTGCTTGAAACTCATCATTAGAAAGTGGTCTTCTTGCTACTCCGATAATCGCAAAACGTTCAGCTAATTTATCTTTTTTATACAATCGATAAAGGGACGGATATAATTTCCGCTGTGCTAAATCCCCTGTCGCCCCAAAAATCATTAATAATGCACTTTGGGTTTCAGTTTGGTTCATGATGGATATACCTCTTTTCACAGTAAGTCGAGTTTACGACTTGATATGCCGCTCAAATTTAAGCTTCTAACCAATTTGTATGGAAAACTCCATCCTTATCAATTCGCTCGTATGTATGTGCACCAAAATAATCACGCTGTGCCTGAATCAAATTCGCAGGTAATCTTTCCATACGATAGCTATCATAATAAGACATAGCTGCTGAAAAAGATGGAACAGGAATACCATTTTGAACAGACATACAAATAATCTCACGAAGTGCTGCCTGATAATTTTCAACAATTTCTTTGAAATAAGGATCGAGCAGCAGATTTTTCAGGCTCGGATCACGATCATAGGCTTCTTTAATTTTCTGCAAAAATTGTGCGCGAATAATACAACCACCCCGGAAAATCATCGCAATATTTCCGTAGTTTATATTCCAGCTATTTTCTTCAGACGCCGCTCTCATTTGCGCAAATCCTTGGGCATATGAACAAATTTTGCTCATATATAATGCTTTGCGAACAGCTTCAATAAAGGCTTGCTTATCCCCAGTGAATGCTTGTTTTCCAGGACCATAGAGATGTTTACTAGCGTTGACACGCTCCTCCTTCATCGCAGAAATGAAGCGCGCGAAAACAGACTCGGTAATAAGTGGGAGCGGCACACCTAAATCGAGCGCATTTTTGCTTGTCCATTTACCAGTTCCCTTTTGACCAGCTGTATCAAGAATTACATCGACAAGTGGTTTGCCTGTTTCCTCATCTTTTTTCGTGAAAATATTAGCTGTAATCTCAATTAAATAACTGTCTAGTTCACCATTATTCCAATCGGAAAATACTTCATGTAATTCATCCGCTTCTAAGCCGAGGACATTTTTCATTACGAAATAAGCTTCAGCAATTAATTGCATATCACCATATTCAATTCCATTATGCACCATTTTCACATAATGGCCAGCACCATCAGGACCAATATAGGTTGTGCAAGGCTCCCCATTAACCTTTGCCGAAATATCTTTGAAAATTGGAGCAATCAACTCATATGCTTCCCTTTGTCCACCAGGCATTAATGAAGGACCATTTAAAGCTCCTTCTTCTCCTCCAGAAACACCTGAGCCGATAAAATGAAATCCTAGTTCACTTAATTCCTTATTGCGACGCTGTGTATCGGTATAAAGGGTATTTCCACCATCAATGAGTATATCGCCTTTAGCAAGCAATGGCTTTAATTGCTCAATCATGCTATCTGTAGCTGCTCCAGCTTTCACCATTAGCATAATTTTCCGCGGTATTTCTAATGAATTTATAAATTCTTCGAGCGAGTATGTACCAATAATATTTTTTCCCTTTGTATCGTTTAACATCTCATCTGTCTTTTCACGAGAACGATTGAAAACAGAGACAGAATAACCTTTGCTCTCTATATTCATTGCAAGATTTTTTCCCATTACGGCTAAGCCGATTACGCCAAACTGTGATTTTGACATCGTCTACTTCCTCTCTATTACCAATCGTATTTTCAAAAATCCATTATACAGTATCAAGTTTTTTATGATAATGCAAATTAGACATTTATCATGTAACCATTAGTCTTTTTCCTTTCGCATTCGTTCAGGAAAATCTCGTAAGAAATCTTTATTAAAGCTTGTTTCCGTACCGATCGATTGCTGTTGTTTTTTTATACTTGGCAATTCACCTGCATGATCAATGATTTGGGAGCCATATTTTTCACGTAAATTCGACAGTGCTTGAAAAAGTGGTTCCTTCTTCGCTTCCTTTTCAAAGCTGAAAAGATCAAGTTGTTTTACCGCGTCATTTACTTCAATTAAGTCCATGCCCGTAATCCCAAGCAAACGAATGGGATTTCCGTTCCAATGTTTGATGAATAACTGCTTGGCAACCGTCAATATTTCGTCTTCCTTCTGAATCGGATTATGAAGCTTTTTGCTCCTTGTGATCGTTTTCCGATCTTTATAGCGAATCATAATACTTAAAGAAGTTGCGAGTACTTTTTTTCTTCTTAATCGAACTGATACTTTTTCTGACAGTTTTTCAAGTACAAGAAAAAGCTCCTGCTGATTGGCAACATCCCTTGGCAATGTTGTTGAGTTGCCGATGCTTTTAAATTCAGCTGCGGCTTCTGGATCAACTGGTCTTCGATCAATCCCATTTGCTCTATCCTTCAAGCGGGGACCGTTAATACCAAGCATGCTTTTCAATTGAAGATGATCCGCCTTTGCTAAATCTCCAATCGTTTTTATATTCAAACTCCGCAATTTCTCACCTGTCTTCTGACCAACACCATGCATTTCTTCCACAGCCTGCGGCCAAAGAATGATCGGAACATCCCTTTTTCTTAAGACGGTAATACCTAATGGTTTCTTCATATCTGATGCCATCTTCGCGAGAAATTTATTCGGTGCAATACCGATGCTGCATGGCAGATCAAGCTGCTGAATTATTTGTCTCTGAATCATTTCAGCAATTTGCACAGGACTTCCATACTCATAGCTATCTGTTATATCAACATAGCCTTCATCAATCGAAACAGGTTCAACGAGTGTAGAATATTCATTCAGAATTTCAAACATCCCGAGGGAGGCAGCCCGGTACCGTTCAAAATTGGGCTTTTTAACAATAAGCTGAGGGCAAAGCTTTCTTGCTTCCCATAAGGGCATCGTTGTTTTCACACCGAAGCTTCGCGCTTCATAGCTACACGTAACGATAATCCCTCTCCTCTCCTCAGGATCGCCCGCGATCGCAAGCGGCTTCCCTTTCAATGACGGATCATAAGCCATCTCAACGGAAGCATAAAAACTATTCATATCAACATGTAAAATGACTCTTCCATTTTTCGGATACATCTGTTTCATGCTGACACATCCTTACAAGTTATTCATAAAAACACAGAGGAATCTTTTCGACCCTCTGCTTCAATATGTATATTATATCAGTTCCTTTTGTGTTTTCATAAATTCCTGAATTTCTCTAATTCCATCAAGTGATTGGACTAAGGTGGACGGAGAAATGATCGTAATGATTCTTGCATTCAAATTGGCAATTTCAGAAAAATACGTTGTTTGATTATACGCGATTAATCCTGGCTGCTTTATATTTTCAGCAGGAATATCAATAATTTCTTTCGCCTCTTTGACAACGACACCCATTGAAAGAGCATCTGTTTGTAAAACAATCATTTTCGTTGCCTCATTCACAATAATTGGGCGATGATAAAGAATTCTTTCAAAATCTATTACAGGAATCAATTCATTGCGCACTTTTACAATCCCATTAACATAATTAGGTAGATGAGGAATTGGTGTGATTCCTTCCACCTTTTCGATAGAAGTAACAAATTGTATTGGAATGGCATATTCTTCATTTCCTGATTGGAAAACAACTACTTTATACATTTTACACCTCCTGCCTACAGATGGCATTATTCCTATACTAATATTACAAATATACCATAATTTCAAGGCTAATCTCTATATATTTATCGCAATTAACGAGCTGTCAGCTCCCACAGATTATCCTAAAAAAAGAGAACCTATTTAAGGTTCCCTGAGTTTATATTTACGCTGAAACTTCCTCAATAATCGCAATGACCATTTCAGCTAATTTATGCAATTCTTCAATTGGCATCCGCTCATTTGTCGTATGAATCTCTTCATAACCAACAGCAAGGTTCACAGTTGGAATCCCGAAACCAGCAATGACGTTCGCATCACTTCCGCCTCCGCTGTTTTGAAGCTCACAGCTACGGCGAATTTTTGCTGCCGCCTTGCGCGCCACTTCAACAACATGATCCCCTTCACCATATTTAAAGCCAGGATACATGACTTGAACCTCAACGTCTGCCTTGCCTCCCATTTCTTCTGCCGCACCTTCAAATGCTTCCTTCATTTTACGAACTTGCTGCTCCATCTTTTCATTAATTAAAGAACGCGCCTCAGCTAATATGTCGACACGATCGCACACAATATTTGTTTGTTTACCACCTTCGAAGCGACCGATATTAGCTGTCGTTTCAGCATCAATTCTCCCTAAAGGCATTCTAGCAACTGCTTTAGCAGCAATCGTAATGGCTGAAACTCCCTTTTCAGGTGCTACCCCTGCATGCGCTGTTTTACCATGAATCACAGCCTTTACTTTTGCTTGCGTCGGTGCAGCCACAATAATATTTCCTACTTTCCCATCACTATCAAGCGCATAACCAAACTTCGCTTTCAGTAATGATGGATCAAGTACTTTCGCACCAACTAAACCTGATTC
>JAEWDX010000403.1 GCA_023389895.1 Bacillota bacterium | reverse complement strand
ACAACAGTTTACAATGTAATCGACGTTAAGGGCGATAATACAGATGATTTTGGTAAGCATATTAAGGTGCTATTCCTTGAAAATATCGATAAGACGGGCGACGGTTGGGTAATTGGAGATTATAATGATATTATTTCAGAAACAACATTATATGATCTTCAACATATGACACCTGATGCTGTTGAAAACTTACAGCATTGGATTACATGGTTCTTTGAATTAAATGGGGAGGAGAGCGGCTTAAAGGCAGGCACTAGCGATCAAATGTATGTAGCCTTTGAATTTGTTGATAACGGTGAGGACCAAAATGAATTCCAAGGTGATTCTATCGAACTTGAGTGGACATTTACTGCACATCAAACTGAAGGGGTAGTAATAGAATAATAACAGGCTATTTAATCAAAAGGTGGGAGAAAGTTCCCACCTTTTGTTAAAATCGGAACTATCAGGATGTGATTAATGTTAATGAATACAAAGCGTTTTGTACAACTAGCTTGTCACTTAACAATTACCGCAGCTATTTTCGCACAAATCAGCACTCCTACATATGCCCTTTTTTCATCCACTTCACAAGTAATAGAAGGCCAAATTTCAGCAGCATTTGTTTTTCCAAGAACGATTATCGAGCTTGAAGAAAATAGTAAGAACGAGTTAGCAAATGTGGATAGGATAGGTCTTTATGATAATAGTGCTAAATATGAAGATTCAGAGGAAATGATTGAGTATATAAGTGAAATTGAACAATTAATAGTGAAAGCAAATATAAGCTTTCAAAATGCTAAGGAAATAGAAAATGAGCTAAATCACTATCATTCACTAGGAATATACGAAGCTGAAAAAGATGAATTTGCAATAATATTATTAGAAATGATTGAATCTTCTCTAATAGTTGTTAGGGATGTATTAAATGAAATTGAGTTGCGAATTAAGAATATGGAATTAACCGTAACAATGGTAAAGATAGAATTAGAAAGGCAAATTAAGGCTGAAGAGGAGGCGAGAATAAAGCAGGAGATGGTAAAACAAGAAGTGGAAGAAGAAGACGATTCTCAAAATGAAGAGTTAGTAAATGAAGAACAAGTAAATGAGGAAGAAGAGCCGATAACAAATGAGGAATCTAACATAGATGAAGAAAAAGTTGAAGATGGATTTGAAAGTTTCTTAAGAAAAAAGGCAGGTCCCTGATAATGGAACAACCTGCCTCTTTTCGCATAATATGCACAAAAATCGCTCGGAATAGTTAACCAGTGTTTTGTCTTCCGGTAACGTTCTGATTAAATCTTCAAAAATATAATTTACCTCTAACAAGCTTATTGCGAATTTTATTTGAGAAAAATTCAACGATTAAGATTAAGACCATGAGTCCGATTAGAATAGAACCGACCTCAGACCATTTATAGCCATTCATTGCAAAAATCAGTGGAGCACCAATACCGCCTGCGCCAGCTAATCCAAGGATAGCGGCATCACGTAAATTCATATCATAGCGGTAGAATGGCACAACGGAATGCCGAAATGGTTGTGTGCCCCATTGAATGCATCGCTTCAAACGCCTTTAAATCTGCATTTTCGATTTGCTCATACAAAAGCTTCCCAACATAAGCAATGGTAAAAATGAAAATCGCAACCGTTCCCGCCATTGTCCCAATTCCGAAAATAAATGTTGCGATTAATGCTGCAACTAAGGTAGGCAATGTCCGTAATAAACTCAACAAAAATTTGCTTACTGTTACAACGGTCTTACATTTAATCATATTAGAAGAAGCTAAATAGGCGAGAGGTAGGGCAAAAACTGCTCCTAAACTGAACCTAATAACGACATTTTTATCGTGTCAAAAAGTGGTTGCCAAAGCTTATTCAGATATTTCCAGTTCGGTGAAATCATCCCATCGATAATGACCCATAATTTTCTGGTATTTTTCACTAAAATCTCAATGTAAAAGCCTGTAATTTGAACAAAATAATAGAAGCAAATGATCAAGCCAATAATAATCAACGGAGTCTTTGAACGTTTTTTAGTAGCCCATATGGGATTAACAACGAAGGGAACAATTGGGGCGTAGACAGCATTAACTCTAGATGATTGTGTTGAAAAAATTCAGGGGATTATTCATGCTGGTAAAAAAGTTAATCCAGATATTATGGTTATTTGCCACGAAAGTCCAATCGCAGAACCAGAGGATGCTGAATATGTCATTAAAAGAGAAAATAAATAGTAAAATCAAGGAATGAAGTCTATAATAAACCAAATAGTTTCATGTGTTTTTTAGTTGCTGAAAAAAAGATCATTTTTAGAATTAATTAAGGGGATTGGGTTCTACGAATATAGTTAAGGGGTTTTAGTATGAAAAATGAAAAAAGACATTTGTCTCCAGAACAAAGTGAAGAATTACTAGGAATATTGAAAGTACGTTTTGAGAAAAACCTGGACCGCCATAAGGATCTTGAATGGGCTGTTGTACAAGCCAAGCTTGAAATGAATCCAGAAAAACTATGGTCGCTTAATGAAATGGAAAGAACGAGCGGCGAACCTGATGTGATTGGTCATGATAAAGAGGCAGGCGAGTATGTTTTTTATGATTGTTCAGCGGAAAGTCCTAAAGGCCGCAGAAGTATTTGTTACGACCGTGAAGCACTAGAGTCAAGGAAAGCACATAAACCACAAAATAGCGCTACTGATATGGCTGCTGACATGGGGATTGAGATTTTAACGGAAGAACAATACCGGGAGCTACAGAAGCTTGGAAAGTTCGATACGAAAACATCAAGCTGGGTGAAAACACCTGCTAAAATTAGAAATCTAGGTGGGGCACTCTTTTGTGATCGTCGCTTCGACACTGTCTTTGTGTATCACAATGGAGCAGAGTCCTACTATGCTGGCAGGGGATTCCGTGGCTTGTTAAGGGTTTAAATCTTGTTATTTTGTATAATAGTTATGTGATATCTATGTGGAAAATATTGCGTTTTTGAAAATAAAGTTCTAAAAGATGATTTTGTTATGAGGATAACTTTATATTTATTATTGGGTAATTCCTTCATAAGGGGTACTGCCTTTTTAACTTTTTAATTCAATTTTTACTATCATGCTCTTTTTACAGATTAGCGAAAATAGATTATACTGGACTAACTATCATATTCAATAAGGTGGAATTTATTTATGACCGAGAATAATCAATCCGAAGCACCAAAAAAGAAAATCAGCCTGCAAGAGGCAATGAAACAGCAGCTTGAAATCAAAAAGAACCAGTCTTCCGCCGGTAAAGGAATCAAAAATACCGATGTTTCAGCAAAAAAAATGAAAAGCCAGCAAACGAAAAAACCAAGCAATACACGTAGAAAAATGGGTGTTTAATGAACGGACAAAATCGGAGTGACGTATTACAAGGCATGGATGTTGATGTTGTTTTAAAAAAGGATCAAAAAACAGGAAAGCTTACTAGGGGCGTAGTGAAAGATATTCTTACAAAGTCAAGCATCCATCCTCACGGTATTAAAGTCAGGTTAAAAGATGGACAGATTGGACGCGTCAAGGAAATTCACACTAAATAAAAGAAGTGTAAAAGCATTCATAGGACTGTTCCCAGAATGCTTTTTTATTATTCCTTTTAAAAAATTGTGAAATATAACAGTAATGGTTGTCAGTTATTTTATATCAGAATAGAAAACAAATATACACACCTAAAATAATTAAACACAAAAGAATTACAACAACATAGATGGAAGTAAGGTTTGTAATGTTTTTTTTCGTAGAGCTGCTATAATTTTCATCATTTTCCCTAGTGAGCAGTAGGGTTCCGATTAATGCTATTATAGAAATTATTAAGATAGGAGCAATTAAATATTTCATTATCCACCTCATTATTATTGATACGGAAAATTCCTGAGACTTTATGATTCGATTAACTAAAAATTATAAAACAAATAAAATGATTGTATAGGTCCATTTTTCGATAAATTATCCCATCCACTTTTATCCTGCATTAACGAGATGAAAAACCACACTGATTAAGCTCACTTTACGAAACTACATCGTTTTCCTTTTTAGAGTCAATGTATTCCTTTTTTGTAGTATTGGTATATAAAAGAAAGCTCTCTTTTAATTGCTCTAGTAGTGTGGTGTAGGGGGAACCAACCCCACTTTTTGATACTTCAAGGAGCAAATGGATGGGGAGAAAAACAAAGAAATGGATGGTTTAAAAACAGTCAAATTTATTATGATAAATGAGTGTAGCTCGGCAAGATGTTGTTCTTTCTAATAAGCTATTTAATTTTGTAAGTGAAAAGAGTGATAACTTTATGTATATTGCTTTACTAGTTATGTTAATTGCTTCCTGTATCGTTTTATTTTTTTGTGGCTACTATGCTGCAATTATTAAGATGAAGTTAGGAAAAGGTTTTTTCCTTCTTGTACCAATTGTTATAGCATTATTTATGATTAATGTTGTCATGGCATTAAATGAACTATCTAAGACACCTAATTGGCAGTAATCAATAATATATTTTCCTTTTTCAGCTTTTTTGAAATGGCCTTCTTTTATTGTTTGGTAATAGGAGTTTTTACTTCTACTAGTATGTAAAATGTAGAGTTTTCTTACGATTAGACATGGAATTTTCAGTTATTGGCTTGAAAAAGGAGATTATGTATGAATAGGGGTATAGAGACATTTAAACGTAAGAGGAAGGGATCACCAATAGGTGATTTAAATACGAAGAATTGTTCAAGTGGGATTATTGCAGGAATATTTGTGATCACTGGACCGTCTGCTCTCATATTAGAAGCCGCTTCAAATGGAAACTTTACGAATGAACAGACGTTTTTATGGATGTTTTCTGTCTATGTTTTTGGTGGAATATTAGGGATCATCCTTCCTTTATATTACAAGATTCCAATTGTAGGAGGGCATTCGCTTACAGGCGTTGCCTTTCTTGCTACAATGACCCATCAATTTACTTTTCATGAATTAATTGGGGCCTATATGCTTTCAGGAATAGTAATGCTACTAATTGGCTCTATCGGTGTTTTTACAAAGCTAATTAACTTAGTACCTAAAGCAATCATCTCAGCTATGCTAGCAGGAATGATTACAAAATATATGGTGAATTTCGTTGTCTCTATTAATGAGCTATTACTTGTAGGGCTTGCTTCTCTCGTAACCTTTTTTTTATTAAGCAGATGGCAGACAAGAGTTCCTCCTGTGATCGCAGCAATTGTAGTTGGTTTTATGATGTTAATTTTATTCTATCCTTTGAGTAGTCCTGAGGTGACGACAGGAGCATTTTTACCTCAATTCCAGGTACCAGAGTTTAATATTGTTAGTTTTATTTCTATTTCTATTCCACTTGCCCTGATTATTTTAAGTAATGATGCAGCTGTGGCAATTGGTGCATTAGAACAAAATAACTATCGAGCTCCTGTAAATAAATTGATTTCAGTAGGAGGATTATTCTCGATTCTATCAAGCCTTTTTGGAGGTCAGTCGGCAAATGTAGCAGGAATGGCTACTGTTATTTGTTCAGGTGAAGACGCTGGTCCTAAGGAAAAAAGGTATATGGGTGCGATTGTAGCAGGTATCCTCCTTTTTATTTTTGGATTGCTTTCGTGGAAATTAATCCCTCTCATACAAACGCTACCGAATGAGTTTATTTCAATTATTGTTGGGTTCTCCCTTCTTGGTGTTTTCGGAAATAGCCTTAACCAAAGCTTTTCAACACCTTCCATGAAAATAAGCACGGCTTTTGCCTATATAATTGCGTTATCAAATATATCAATTTTTAATATAAGCGCTCCGTTGTGTTCCTTGCTCGTTGGTACTCTTATAGCTAGATACATCGAAAAAGCTTCACTTAATGATGCGAAGCAGAAGGGAAAAAGAACAGCATAAATAATAGATTTGAAGTACGTTATATGAATGATTAGGGGGTAGAGATTATGGAGTCTAATTTAGATAAAGAAAAACTTATAAAAATTATCAATGAAAGACTATTACCGTTTGTTAGAAAAATAGATGAGGAGGCTTTTTACCCTGAAGAGTTTCTGAATAAGGTAGGGCATTCTGGCTTTTTCACTTCAAGTACTTTAGATGAGATAAAAATTCGGATTCGAGAGCTCGAATTGATAGAAGAGACTGCAAAAGTTTGTATGACAACCGCTTTTTTATTATGGTGTCATTTAGGAACTTTAGCCTCAGTGAGGTTGAGCAAAAATTCTTATATAAAAAATGAGCTTCTACCATTACTTGAACGAGGAGAAATATTTGGTGGAACAGGGTTGTCTAACGCATTAAAATATTATGCAGGTATAGAAACGATTCGTTTAAAAGCAGAGCGGACAGATGGTGGATTTAATATATCTGGTAATTTACCAAATGTCTCGAATTTAGGAGATAATCACTGGGTAGTTATTATAGCTTCCGTAAATGATCACAAACGAGTAATGTGTTTGCTGCCTGTAAATATAGAAGGTTTAGTGTTAGAAAGAAAAATAAATTTTATTGCATTAAATGGCAGCGCAACATATTCGTGCGACTTTCATAATGTGTTCGTGCCAGATAAATGGGTTATTACTGAAGAAGCAGATGAATTTATTGAGCAAGTCCGCCCAACATTAGCATTTTACCAAATCCCCTTAGGTTTAGGTGTATCAAATGCTTCAATTAATCAAATTGAAAAGACTTATGAACTTAATCTAGGAGCACATGAGAAGCTAACTCCTCAACCAAAGGAATTAATCAATGATGTTCAGTATATCCGTAATAAAATAAGTGAATATACAGAATTAACTGATTTAACAGCAGTCTGTAAGGATTTATTATTGACTCGGTTAGAAGTAGTCAAGCTAACATTAAAAGTAGTACATGCAGATATGCTCTATTCTGCAGGGCAGGCATTTATTGAGGGAAGTGATTCGTTTAGAAGGCTGAGAGAAGGTTATTTTTTATTAAATTTAACTCCAACAGTAAAACAATTAGAGAACTGAGTTTGCCAGTGGTCTCGAATTGTCCCGAACTGGCATATTTTGAAGGTTTTACTCTTTTTGAGTAAAGCCTTTTTGGGTGCGTCCAGCAAGGAGGAGTTTATCCGGTGGTGTGAGAGATCGGGTGGCTTCTCCTACTCGATTAATCTCATCCTTGTTCTATAAAAAATGATTTAATACCTATTAAAAACTTTTTTAGAAGTATAATATAAGATATCATCTCAAAAAAGGAAGTATCAGGTATGGATTGGAAACCAAATCGAAAAGATAAGATGCCTTTATATAGACAAATTGCAAAATATATCGAAGAGCAAATTACAGATGGTTCATTTCCTCCAGACAAACCATTACCTTCGGAGCGTACATTAGCAAAAGAGTTAGAAGTTAATAGAAGTACTGTTGTAACAGCGTACGATGAATTAGAAGCGAATGGGATTATTGTTAGGAAAATAGGGAGCGGTACGATGATTAGTAATGACATATGGAAAATTACCAAAAAACGTATCCCTAGCTGGAATCGTTATATTGAAGCTGGTTCGTTTTTACCCAATATACCTGTTGCTCAACAAATAAGAATGGAAACAGAAGAAAGTAATCTTATAAATTTTGCAAGTGGAGAATTGTCGGAGGATCTAATTCCTGTTGATTTTTTTCGTGAGATTTTATCGAATGTAACTTTTCAGAAAGGGTTAGGATATGATCATCCCCAAGGGAATGCTTCATTTAGAGAAACGATTGTAAATCATGTTAGGAAAAATAGAAGTATCGAAACAAATCCTGCATCTATTCTAGTTACCTCGGGTGCACAGCAGGCATTACACTTGGTAACCCAATGTTTGTTAAAACCTGGGGATGCTGTTGCCTTAGAAGATCCGTCTTATAGCTATAGTCTTCCGATTTTTAAATCAGCAGGACTTAAAGTTCATCTTCTTCCAGTTGATAAGGATGGAATAAGACCAGATGATTTACTTTCTTTACACAAAAAACACAAAATTAGAATGATATTTTTAAATCCAATCTTTCAAAACCCAACCGGAACATTGATGCATTTAAATCGTCGTAAAAAGGTATTAGAGATTTCATCGGAATATAGGATTCCAGTGGTAGAGGATGATCCGTATAGCTTAACTTCTTTTTCTGGAGAAAAGATAAAGACACTCAAATCCATGGATACAAATGGTAATGTATTATACATTAGTTCCTTATCTAAAATTGTTGCTTCCGGTCTCAGAATAGGGTGGATTATCGGTCCAAAACTCGTTATAGAAAGATTAGCAGATGCAAAACAACAGATTGATTTTGGACATGGAATCTTTTCACAATGGATGGCCAATGAGTTTCTTAGTTCTACCTATTTTGAAACTCATAATTCTTTTTTAAGAGAGCAATTACAGAAAAGACGAGATCAGATGGTACAGAGTCTTAAATATTATATGCGAAATGAAGTTAATTTTTATATTCCAAACGGTGGAATCCATATATGGTGCAGGATTAACAAGGAAGTAGATGAAATAAAGTTGCTGCAGGAATCAATAAAAAAAGGAGTAATCTATGTGCCTGGTTCTATTTTAGGGTCACAAAAAGGATTTGTTCGATTTACATTTGCCAGAGAGAATGAAGTGACTATTGATGAGGGAATTAAAAGATTTGCTGAATCATTAATGTGTTTTTGAAATCTATATGAAGTGTTCTAAATTATTTTCGAAAAAGTAGAAACTAAGTGGAGAGTGTAACTCTGAATTTGTCTAAAAAACTACCAGTCATAAGTCGAATGATCCTACTAATTGGAACAATTTTTCTTGGGATCTCAGTTCTATTACCTTGGTGGGGTTTTGAATTAATAGCGCCTTTTTTAACTTTCTGAATCATGATTAAATCATGGTTCTTTTTTTACGGATAAAATGGATGGTTAAGAAAGTGTGGAAGTGGATGATTTCAAAAAAAATGAATCCTTTATTATAAAAGAGCTCATCAATATTTAGTTAAGTGAGGAAAAAACAATGATAAAACAAATCTATTCTTTAATAACTTATGAAGAAAGTGTTAAAACAATGGAGGCAGGGGCAGATCATATAGGCTTAGTACCAATGCAAAACGGAGGAGTACCTGCTCATCGAGTACGCTTAGATGTAGTCGATAAGATTTTTGCAGAAGCAAAAAGAAGAGGTGTTAAGTCTGTTGCCATTATGCTAAATAAAGACACAGATGAAATACTGGATATAGCTGAAAAGATTCAACCTGATGTTCTTCATATTGCAGGTATGGAATATACTGCTACCCCTGAATTTGCGAAGCAATTAATAGAAGTATGCCCAAATACGGGTCTCATGCAAGCGGTTTTGATTGATGGGCCAGAAGCTATAGAGAGAGCGAAAAAATACGCAGAGTTTTGCGATTATTTATTAACTGATTCGGGTTTAGCTGAAGATACTGGAATTGGCGCTAGTGGAAAAACACATGATTGGTCCATTGATGCTGAAATTGTGCGCAGTGTGAATATTCCAGTTATTATTGCTGGGGGATTAGGGCCAGATAATGTAGAAGAAGCTATCAAACGAATTAGACCATATGGTGTAGATACTTTATCAAAAACAAGCATTAAGTATGAAGGTGGACATATGGAAAAAGATATCGAAAAGGTAAGAGAGTTTTGTGAAAGAGCAGATAAGGCCGCTCGTGAATTGAAAATTTAATAAATCCGATTTTCCTATAATATATTAGAGGAGGTATTTAAATGGATTATAAATTAATTCAAAACGTAAAAGTAACTGTAACGGATCATTTAGCTCAGACTATTTTATCGATTTTAGAAGAAAAAAAATATCAAAAACCATTTATAGTTATGGGGTCATTTATAAGTACTGTAGCAATTATTAGAAGCTTATTAGAGCAAATGCAAAAACATAATATTGAGTATGTTGTATATGATAAAGTCGTTCCTGACCCACCAACAGAAGTAGTAGATGAAGGAGCATCATTATTTAATTTAAATAATTGTGATTGTATTATTGCTATTGGCGGAGGAAGTTCTATTGATGTAGGTAGAGGAATTAATATTGTAAGGGTGAATGGTGGGAAAATTATGGACTATGTTGATCCAGATAAAGAAGTTAAACCATGTTATGACATGATTGCTGTTCCGACTACTTCTGGTACAGGTAGTGAAATGTCCAATGCTCTAATCGTAACGGAAAGAAATACGCAGTCTAAATTAGCCGTGCTGTCGGATCATGCTGTTAGTGAATATGCAGTTTTAAATCCAGATTTAGCCATGACCCTACCAAAAAATATGACGATTGCGACAGGATTAGATGCGTTTGCTCATGCAGCGGAAGGTTATACTTCCAATTTATCAAGTCCGCTAACAGACGCTATATGTGAAAAGGTTATGTATTTAATTGTGAAGTATTTACCAAGGGCTGTAAAAGATGGGGATGATAGAGAAGCTAGAGAACGAATGATGGTTGCTGCAGCACTTGCTGGATGGATGCTGAATAATGCTGGTACGCATTTGGGTCACTCTATTGCTCATATAGTAGGTTCTAAATATCATATCCCTCATGGTATGGCTTGTTCCTATGCTTTACCAGGAGTTTTAGAATACATTTCTCCAGTTGAATCGAAAAAAATAAAAGAAATCGGTTTAATATTAGGTGCAACATATCCCCAAAACCTCACGGATTTAGAAATTGGTACTATAACGGCAAAGGCTTTTCGTCATTTTAGAGATAATATTTTAGGGACGAGTTCATTTAGTAATTTAAATATTAGCAAGGAAGAATTATTAAGTAATGCAGAAAGTGTTGTATTAGAAAGATTTGCTGGAAATTCACCGCTTAAAGTAGATATAGATAGTGCATCTTCTTTGTTAGAAAAGCTATATGTTTAAAAGGCTTATTAAGAAAATAATGGAATAACACTTATCAAGGTATTTGAAATAATATTTTAAGGTGGCGAATTTTTTGAACTATTCTAGTTTAATTGACCATACATTACTTTCACCTGCTGCAAAGGAAAAAGAAATCATTAACTTATGTAATGAGGCAAAACAATTTGGATTTGCTTCCGTATGTGTTAATCCTACTTGGGTCAGCTTATCAGCAGAGCTCTTGAGTGATTCGGATATCAATGTATGTACAGTAATCGGATTCCCTTTAGGAGCAAGTACTGCTGAGACAAAAGCATTTGAAACCCGTAACGCGATTGAAAATGGAGCTAAAGAAATTGATACAGTCATAAATATTGGAGCATTAAAAGATAAAAACGATGAACTAGTTGAGAAAGATATACGTTCTGTTGTGTCCGCTGCAAAAGGGAAAGCTTTAGTAAAAGTTATTATTGAAGCATGCTTATTGACAAATGAAGAGAAGATACGTGCATGTCAGATTTCTGTAAAAGCTGGAGCAGACTATGTCAAGACTTCAACAGGATTTTCCGTACATGGAGCAACGCTTGAAGATGTAGCAATCATGAGAAAAGCAGTTGGACTAAATATTGGAGTGAAGGCATCAGGTGGTGTCGGTAATACGGAGGATATGAAAGCAATGGTAGAGGCTGGAGCATCAAGGATTGGGACAAGCGCTGCTATAAAAATTCTAGGTTCATATTAGGGATTTTAATGTAAATAATCTCGACCCGTTGAAATCATCATTCTAGATTCTGATGGTGGGGATCAGGCTCCTGCTGTTCATAAAACAGTGAAGAAAATCCAGCTTTGCCCCTATGCAACCCATATTCATTTTTATTTTGATGATTTTTATTTTATAGCCGTAGCGTTAGCAAGTAGGGTAAGGGAAAAAGATATAGAATGGTCTGTTTTTGATCAAGAAAGAGATCTACTCTATAATTTTAAAAAGGCTCAAGTTTTTTTAAAACTTACCTTAGAATAATCGCATAAATTCTATGCCTATCATCCTTTGGGTGGTAGGCTTTTAGTTATAATGAGTTTCGATGAAAATACGTCTTATTTACTTTCTAAAACATTCTGCTCCAATGTTTTGATCAAGGCATGTATTGATCTAGGAATGAATCGTCCCATGTTTTACGTCAATCTGTAATAAATTAATTTATTTCTTTTTAAACAAATTTTAGGTACACTAGATTCCATATAATTTTAGAAAAGAAGGTTTAACGAGTGCCAAACGAAAATAATAAGTTCCAAAATCAATCATTGTTTAGTATTACATGGCCGCTTTTTATTGAAATTTCTCTGCATATGAGTGTTGGGATTATAGCGACATTAATTTTAAGTGGGTATTCAGATAAGGCCGTTGCGGGTGTTGGGGTAGCTAATCAGATTATTAATATCTTTATCCTCATTTTTAATGTAACCGTTATTGGGGCAATGATTTTAATTGGTCAAAATTTAGGTGCGAACCAATTGAAACGGGCACGCCAGCTTGCACGCTCTGCTTTTGGGATAAATTTATGGGTTGGCGTCACGATGACTGTAGTTGTTGTATTGTTTGGTGATGTATTTTTACGATTTTATGGGCTAAGTGGGGAGATTTATGACTTTGCCCTTACATTTCTAACGATTACAGGTTTCTCGCTAATACTTGAAGCCATTTCTCTTGCATTAAGTGCTATTTTACGCAGCTATGGTCATACAAAAGAAGCCATGATGATGACGGTTATAATGAATATTATTAGTGTTACGGGTTACTTTATTGCGATTAAAGGCTGGTTTGGCTTACCGGTAACAGGGGTTGCGGGAGTTTCGTATTCTATCATTGTCGCGAGGATTTTTCTCATACTAGCTCTTTTTTACTTTGTTTATAAAATATTAGATTTAAAGTTTACGATAAAAGATGTTTTTTCCATTCATAAAACAGATATAAAGGAAATCTTTGACATCGGCATTCCATCAGCTGGAGAAAACCTTTCCTACCAGCTTTCACAAATTGTGATCACAAGTTTTGTTGCCATGATCGGGGACGATGCATTAGCGGCTCGTGTGTATATTATCAATATTTCCATGCTCTGCTTTTTATTCACAATGGCGATCGCTCAAGGGACTCAGCTGCTGATTGCACGTTATATTGGCGCGAAGGACTATGAAAGAACGTTAAAACGAGGACTTAAGACATTAAAAATTTCGATGGTTGTTTCGTTAGCCGTGTCGCTAGCGATTGCCCTTACTGGTGAGCCTGTATTAGCCGTGTTTACAGACGAATCTAGCATCATTTCGATTGGACTCCCTGTTCTCTGGGCAATTGTATTTATTGAACCTGGCCGTGCGATGAATATTGTACTGATGGGGTCTTTAAAATCTGTCGGCGACGTTCGATTCCCTGTTGTTATCGGCATTATTTGCATGTGGGGAGTTGCAGTCGTATTTAGCTACCTTTTCGGAATTATCCTTGGATTCGGGTTACTTGGAATTTGGATAGCTCAAGGATTTGATGAATGGATTCGTGGAATCTTTGCCCTAAGGCGCTGGTTGTCTAAGCCATGGTTAAAGAGTAACGCGGATGAAAAGCATAAAATTGCAGCAAATTGAGGTTAATGGGCAAATGTGAAAAACGGGTGAATACACAATAAAGAAGGGGATATTCGCCTCCTTTTCTACACCTATCATAAGTAAAAAAACATAAAAAAATACCTTGATACAGAGGAAATGCCTGCTGTGTCAAGGTTTTTTTGTTTTTCTCAAAATATGGTTCCATTCTTGATGTCTATTAAAATTGCTATATGGACTAGTAAGTTATATATACAGTTATAATAATAAAAAATTTCAGACAAATATAGATTATCAGATAGCTTTTTTAGTAGAATAATAAGTATAAAGAAATTTGCCTTTGAAACACAGCATTACCGTATAAGGGGGAAGTGCAATGGATTTAAAGGAACGTATTTGGAAAAGCTTTATTGCCAACGATTCGATCGATCTGAAAATCCTTCCTAGAAATGTAGCATTTTCATGGCTGCATTGCCGCAATCAAAATATTGATCCATATAGAAGAAGGAGTTTTACGATTCTCTCGAAATCAAAACTGAAGCAAAAGCAACAAAAGAATAAGCGTATTATTGAGCTTGTTGAGAAAGAGCTTAAAACGTATCAACAATACTTTCAATTGAAAATGCCCATCTTCATTTTAACGGATGTCGACGGCTACATTATTTGGCGTGATGGTTATGAGGGAACAAAAGGGTTAGCAAATGAAATCTCTTTTTCCGAGGGCAATCGCTGGCATGAAGAGGATGTCGGCACGAACGCCATCTCGCTTGCTTTACAAACGGGTGAGGTGACGACTTTACGCGGCTATGAGCACTACGCCATTTCCTCGCATAAGTGGGAATGCACGGCTGCTCCGATTCTTAATGAATTTGGAGATATTTGCGCCGTGATTGACATCTCCTCCCATTTAAACAATTCAGCAACGCAGGTAGAGGTTCATTTATTTTTACAGTTATTAGCGAATACGATTTCAGAGAAGCTACGCAATGATTATTTAACGAGTCATAAGCAGCTTCTCGACTATGCACATAAAATGACACGCCCAGGAATTGTCTGCAATGAATACGAGCAAATTATGACGATTTCAAAGGAGCTAATGCTTGATGAGGATGAATGGGTTGGACGCAATGTACAGGAGTTGCTTTCCGCGCCATTTATTCATACATTACCCGAAATGATTATGCTTGATGGACAGCTAATTGGTTATTATTATCCGATTGTACAAGCGGCGCAGAAGCAAGCGAACTTGTTCTATTTCGGTGTCGCCTCAAAAAATGCAGACTACCTTCAATTTATGAAACAAGTAGTAAAGGCGTCAGCAAGTATGTTACCGATTCATATTCATGGCGAATCGGGTAGTGGGAAAGAAATAATTGCGAAAACGATTCATCAAAATAGTCCTGCTTCAAGCGGTCGGTTGGTGGCGATTAACTGCGGGGCAATCAGTGAAAACTTATTGGAGAGTGAACTTTTTGGCTATGCACCCGGTGCGTTTACCGGTGCAAGCAATAAAGGTCACCAAGGAAAAATTCTGCAGGCACATGAGGGCACACTGTTTTTTGATGAGGTTGATAGCATGTCACTACGGATGCAGGCAGCGCTTCTTCGCGTACTTGAAGACAAAAAAGTGACACCGCTTGGTAGCACAAAGGCAAAGAGTGTATCATTTCGAATCATAACTGCAAGCAATCGAAATTTAAAAGCGCTAGTTCAAGAGGGGAAATTCCGACTCGATTTATTTTATCGATTATATGTTTGCCCACTCACCATCCCTCCGCTTCGGGAACGCAAGGAGGATATTTATACGCTGATGCAAGATTATTGCGACAAGCGCCATTGGTATCCACATTGGATGAGCATTGCATACGAAGTAGCAAAGGAGTATAACTGGTATGGCAATATTCGCGAATTGAATAATTTTTTAGAACGTTTGTATTTGTATTATGAACAGGACACACCAACAATTTCGAACATTCGCGAATTAATCGAAATTGGTTCTGTTTTTAGTGAAAAAAGTGAGCATATACAACAAAATACAGCTCCTGTTTCCCGTGAGCAGCAAGAGCTCGAAGAAGTACTAAAACGCCATCAATACAATATTTCACAGGCATCAGAGGAGCTTGGCGTTGCTAGAAGCACGCTTTACCGTAAGATGAAAAAGTACAACCTAAAATGACCATGCTACAAAACGCTACAAACTGTTGTAAAGTTTGTAGCGTTTTATTTGTTGCCCTCTCTGCAAAAGCGTATTATGACAGCGTTTTATTAGTTGGCACGGAACTTGCTTTAAATAAGGTATAAGCACAATACAGAGGAATGGAGGGGAAATTGGTGAAACAATTTGATTTAGTCGTTATCGGTGCAGGGCCAGGTGGCTATGTCTCAGCTATCAAAGCTGCACAGCTTGGTCAGAAAGTAGCAGTGGTCGAGCGCGAACGAATCGGTGGCACCTGCTTAAATGTTGGCTGTATTCCATCAAAGGCCTATTTGAAGCATGCAGAGTGGCTGCTGTCGATAAAAGAAGCCAATCAATTTGGCATTCAAAGTACGGTTGAAGCGATTGATTTTTCAAAACTTGTCGGACGTAAAGACAAGGTCATAAGTACATTGCAAGGTGGAATCAATCACTTATTTAAACAAAATGAAATCGCTTACTTTACAGGTGAAGCAGGCATTGTAGGAAAAACGGTGACCGTTAATGATGAGAACTTAATGGCCAAAAATGTATTACTAGCTACTGGTAGCAGTCCATTCGTGCC
>JAEWDX010000284.1 GCA_023389895.1 Bacillota bacterium | reverse complement strand
TAGGAGTTTTTACCTATAAGCTTGTAGAATCAATCTTCAAAGGGAGGATGATTATTATTATGAAAATAGGGTGTCCTAGGTGTTGTGAGTTTTTTGAACAGCAAGATCAAGTTTACATAGATGAATTTAATACGATTATACACCCCTACTGTTACGAATGGGATATGAAATTAATTAAGGATAAAGGAACATTCAAAAAAATAGTGAAAAAACATGTAGATAAATAATCAATGCACCTAGTTAGGTGTATTTTTTGTTTAGGGATCAACTTTAAAAATTCTTTTTTCTTTAATAGTTGAAGATTTAGCAGCTGGAAAATTTGTAACAAAAACAGTATTTTTATAATCCGCCACCAAATAGAAATAAAAAGACTTTATAAGAACGTATGTTTTAGAGATAAAAAAACCGGCAACCCCTTTAGTATCAAGAGATTGACGGCTTTTTATTTTGACGTCCCAGATAGGAATCGAACCTACGACCTACAGCTTAGGAGGCTGTCGCTCTATCCTACTGAGCTACTGGGACATGATATGATATTTAAACATTTATAGATGCTGACATCGAGTATTTATTATAAACCTTTTGTTAAAATTGAGTCAATTGTTTTATTTCATCCTCAATAATTCACGACATAAGAAAGTATACTTTCTTATTCATAAGATGAATATTTTTTTTCTTTAATTTACTTTTATCTTGTAACTGTTATATAACAAAATGTGTGCTGTACCATCGTGAATAGTAAAATTATATTCTGTTATAATACAAAAATCAATCTGTTATATAATAATGTAAGCGTTATAAAGTCATTCAATTCAGTTGTTTATTCAAAAATTTCAAAACTGTTTCATATTTTTATGGAAACATTGACTTTTGTCACAGCGAAACATATAACATTCACATACAATAACAATAGGGGTTTTTAAATATTTTTATAAAATATTCCATTAGTTTGAAAATGGGAGGGAGAACATGTCTATATTACCGAAGAAAAATGAGCTTGGATTTTTCGAAATAAGACTAGAATCAATTGGTGGACTTGGTGCGAACTTAGCAGGAAAGATGCTTGCCGAGGCAGGTGTGCTTGGGCTCGAATTAAATGGTTCTAACTTTTCATCATATGGTTCTGAAAAGAAAGGATCGCCTGTAAAAAGTTTTATCCGTTTTTGTGATAGTGATGTTGAAATTAGAGCACATAGTCCGATTGAGCAGCCACATGTTGTTGGTGTTTTTCATGAGGCATTATATAAAACGGTTGATGTTGTTAGTGGTTTAACACCTGATGGTATTCTATTAGTTAATACAATTAGAGATTTTGATGAAATTAAAAATGATTTGAAGCTGGAGTACGGAACATTAGCAACAGTGGATGCACTACAAATTGCAGTTGAGGAGAAAACAAAAGTGAATACAGCTATGCTAGGCGCATTATTCCGTATTTGTGAATTCCTTGATCCAGAAGCGATGAAAAATGTGATTCGGAAAACATTTGAGAAAAAATATCCGCATCTTGTTGAACCAAATATTCGCACTTTTGAGCGTGGATATAATGAAGTTCAATTTAAAGTTTATGAAACTCCTAATGATGCAGAGGGAAAAGCTTTCTCTCGCTCAAAGCCACAGCTAGGTTATTTAACACAGGAGCTTGGTGGTGTGATAACAGCCCAAGCGAATAGTATAGTGAAGGATTTAAGTGGTTCAAGACAAGGATTTCTTCCAAAATTTGAGCAAGAGCACTGTATTAATTGTGCCGCATGTGATACGGCTTGTCCTGACTTTTGCTTTGTTTGGGAAGAGGGAGAAGATAAGAGAGGCCGCAAGCAAATGTTCCTGAAAGGAATTGATTATCAATACTGTAAAGGGTGCTTAAAGTGTGTTGAAGCTTGTCCGACATCAGCGCTGAGTGAACTTCGTGAAGCGATCGGCTATGCTGACTCTCAACGAGTAAAACATAACTTCCCTTATGTGGCAGGAGGGGTTCAATAATGGCAATGGTAGAAGAACAGTTAACAACAGTAAAAACTGCTGAGCAATTAACAACCTTTGAAAGTGGCAATGAAATGGCAGCGATGGCAGCTGCCCAAATTGATTATCATATAATGGGTTATTTCCCAATCACCCCGTCCACAGAGGTTGCCCAATATTTAGATCAGATGAAAGCTAGAGGGGAACATAATATTAAATTGATCCCTGCTGATGGCGAACACGGCTCTGCAGGAATTTGTTATGGGGCAGCCGCCACTGGTGCAAGGGTATTTAATGCAACGAGCGCAAATGGACTTATGTATATGCTGGAGCAACTTCCGGTTCAGTCGGGAACACGTTTCCCAATGGTAATGAATCTAGTCACTCGTTCAATTAGTGGTCCACTTGATATTCGCGGAGATCATTCCGATTTATACTTTGCCCTAAATACTGGTTGGGTGATTCTTACGGCAAGAACACCGCAGGCAGTATACGATATGAATCTAATGGCATTGAAAATCGCTGAACATGCAAAAGTTCGCTTGCCTGTTATGGTTGCATATGATGGTTTCTTTACTTCCCATCAAAAAAGAAAGGTATATTATTTCAAGGATCGCAAGGTCGTTCAACAGTTTGTAGGAGAATGTCCAACTGACTATAATTTTGCTCGTGATCCGAAGAGACCGGTTACAATTGGTGCCCATATGAATGGGGATGATTTAATCAATAACCATTATCAGCAGTCAGAAGCGATTTATGCAGCTGGGGAGATCTTTAAAGAAGTTGCTGCTGAATATGCGAAGATTTCTGGTCGTGAATATCCTGTTCTTGATTTATATAAGATGGAAGATGCTGATGTTGCATTATTTTTATTAAATTCAGCGGCGGAAACAGCGAAAGATGAAGTGGATGCTCTTCGTGCAAAAGGAATTAAAGCTGGTGTTATTAGTCCGAATATCATTCGTCCATTCCCAGCAAAAGAGATTCGTGAAGCATTGAAAAATGTGAAATCACTTCTAATTGGGGAGAGAGCAGATTCATATGGTGGAAATGGTCCGAATTTAACGCAGGAAGTGAAAGCGGCATTGCAGGAAGATAAGAATAATGAAACGATTGTTCTTAGTCGTGTTTTTGGTCTTGGAGGAAAAGATTTTTATACAGATGATGCAGAGTTCTTTTTCAATGAGGCAATTGCTGCGATGGAAAATAGCAATGAAGTGAAAGCCTTTGATTATTATGGACATGTCTCAGGTGATAAGGAAAAAGCACTTAAACCAGTCATTACTCCACAGCATAGTGAAGTATATAATTCAGGTCTCATTCATGTTGAAAAAGATCCAGAAACAAATAAATTAAAGGTGAAGATTCCGCCACTACGTTCTCTAACAGCGAAACCAAAGCGATTGGCATCAGGTCATGGCGCTTGTCCAGGTTGCGGAATTTTCTCGGGACTTGAATTGTTTTTTAAAGGAATCGAAGGGGATGTTGTTGTCTTATTCCAAACAGGCTGTGCTTATGTAACGACAACCGCCTATCCACATTCATCACATAAGCAAACGATGATCCACAATTTATTCCAAAACGGTCCGGCTACATTATCTGGAACGGTTGAAGCCTTTTTAGAATTAAAAGATCGAGGAGAGATAAATGTTTCCGATAATGCTACCTTTGTTATGGTAACAGGGGATGGTGGAATGGATATTGGAATGGGCTCGGCAATTGGTACAGCTTTGAGAAATCATAAACTCATTATGCTAGAATATGATAATGAAGGTTATATGAACACGGGCTCACAAATGTCGTATTCAACTCCTAAAGGTCATATGACAAGCACAAGTAATGTAGGGCGTACACAGCAAGGGAAAACATTCCATCATAAGGATACAGCACAAATAATGGCTGCAACCAATATTCCATACGTGTTTACAGGTGCTGAGGCATTCCCGCAAGATTTAATTAAAAAAGCAGCTAAAGCTCAATGGTATGCGCAAAATGTTGGAACTGTTTACGGAAAACTGCTTATTACATGTCCGTTAAACTGGAAGTCTGAAGACCGTTATGGTGAGAAGATTGTTGAAGCTGCTGTTAACACGTGCTTCTTCCCGCTTTACGAAGTTGAAGAGGGAAAAACAACGATCACATACAATCCAGAAGAGAAAAAGAAAAAAATTGAATTGTCAGAATGGCTGAAGTATATGGGAAAAACAAAACATTTATTGAAGAATGAAAACAAAGAAATGCTTGTTGAATTAAAAAGTGAAATTGAAATGAGATGGCAAAGACTTCTTGCTAAACATGAAAATCCACATTTATAAATAATAAACGAGCAAAGTGCATTTCATAGATGTACTTTGCTTTTTTTTGTTTAGCTCTCTTTAAAAGAAATATCTTCCTTAAATACTAATTTAGGTTATAATAAAGTACTATAATAGTAAATTTGTTTTATAATTAGTGCATACAATTCTAGTTCAATTGATGGATGAATTAACTTAAAATAAGGAGGAGGCCATTTGGTGAAAGGGGTAAAAAAGTTAGGGGTAAAAAAAGAAAGAAAAATTAAAAAAATGAAGCAAGCTAGTGAAAATAGTAAGACAAAAATGAATGAATTTTCTAATATGAAAATGTGGAGAAACTTAAAACTTGGTCAAAAGTATGGATTTGCCATCTTTGTTACGATTGGTTTATTTACTGTTTCAACGATTATTACGTTCATCCTCTTAAGTACGGTGAATTCGAAGATGAGTACAGTAGAGGAAACTGGAGCAAAGGCCATTATGATCGCTGAAGCAACAGCTATTTTCCAGCAAAAAGGCAGTGTTATGGGGAATTATATCATTGATTCCAATCCAAAACATTTAAATTCATTTAATGAGTTGACTGAACACTTTGATAAATTAAAAAAAGAAATTATCCCTACTTTAACTTCAAAAGAAACGAAGAATTTAATAGAGAGAATAGATGGCTATGATAAAGAACTCACTACTATATTTCTCGATGTAATCGCACCAGAAGTAAAGCTTCAACATGTAAGAGAATATCGATTAGGGAAGCTGCAAGCAGATGAAATGATTACAACAACTGTTAAAAGTTTAGATGAATTGAGTGCCACCTTAAAAGATGAACAAGTAGGGGCTGTAAAATCTGCAAAGGCTGGATTAATTACTACGTTTGCAGTACTAGTTATCTCGATTGTGATTTCGATTGTTCTTGGTGTTTCGCTTATTCTTATTATTAGTAAGTTTATTTCCAGAAAACTAAGTCAAATTGTTCATGTATCAAATGAAATTGCAGCTGGAAATTTAAATGTAGAGCTAGTTGAATACGATGGTAAGGATGAAATTGCTGAATTAAGTAGAGCAACAAATTCGATGCAAGAGAATTTACAAGGAATGATTCAGGAAATTTCAGCTGTTTCCAGCTTTGTAACTGAAAAGAGTGGAGAATTGAATATTGCTGCCAATGAAGTGAAAGCAGCGAGCCAGCAAGGAGCTTCAACGATGCAGGAGCTTTCAGGTGGTGCAGAAGAACAAGCTAACTCTGCAAGCAGTTTAGCAGAGATGATGGATCATTATTTAGCTCAAGTTGAACATGCAACCGAAAGTGGTGCAGTCATAAAAGATGCAACAAATGAAGTATTGACATTGACGAAATCAGGGAATTTGCTCATGAAAGAATCTCAGGAGCAAATGCTTGTCATTAATGATATTATGAAAACATCTGTCAGCCGTGTTAATGGACTTGATGAACAGACAAAACAAATTTCTAAATTAGTGCAAGTTATTCAGGATATTGCGAATCAAACGAATTTACTTGCTTTAAATGCAGCAATTGAAGCAGCACGAGCGGGAGAGCATGGAAAAGGATTTGCGGTAGTCGCTGATGAAGTTCGTAAACTAGCCGAGCAAGTATCTCATTCAATTTCAGACATTACAAGAATTGTAAAGGGAATTCAAACTGAATCTAACAATGTTGTCTCATCATTACAAACTGGCTATTCTCAAGTAGAAAAAGGAACTGAGAAGATCGAGACTACTGGAGAAACCTTCGAAAAGATTTATGAAGCTGTTAATTTAATGTCAGAAAATGTGAATGGAATATCAACTAATCTCGAACAAGTATCTGAAAGCTCACTATTGATGAATCAGTCAATTGAAAACATCGCTTCGATTTCTGAAGAATCAGCTGCTGGTATTGAACAGACAAGTGCAGCGATGACGCAAACAAGCACTTCCATGGAGGAAGTTTCTAATAATGTGCAATCATTGGCTGAGCTTGCTGATCAGTTAAACTCAATGATTACGAAATTTAAATTATAGGATTAATTACAGAACTGTCCGATGAGTGAGGAATTTCACGATGGACAGTTCTTTTTCTATGAAAATAAATCTCCAAGGTCTAACCAACAAAACAAGTCCAAAAATACTATTTGTATCACTAACGCTTATAGAATGATAGGCTTTATTTTCATGAATGAGTTGTGAGTGAGAGTCCATGATTATTTTTTATGAAGGAATTTCACAAATTTTGTAGAAATATAGATAGGGATGTAGTTATATAATCTGCAAAAAAATTATATATCGTGATAATTGTAGATAAATCGACAAATATGTGATTTTTGTCATAGTTATATCTATATTTTCTTAATAAAATTAATTATCATAATGTTAAACTCATCTTTGTATTTCTTCTTAGGTAAACTACTTTGTTTTCTACATAAATATTATTTTAAAAGCATATCTTTTTCATTTGCTTCCTTCTTTCTACAACTTACTAACGATTAGAATTAGAAAATTACTGTAATCCCGTTAATAAACGTAAAAAAATATTTATTGGTACTACGCATGTGTTGCGAAACATATACCGTAATACATAGCTTTTATATATAATTAAGAAGAAAGCGTTTCCAAAGGCGGTGTTATTAAGCTAGAACCTTCAAGATTGACAGTATTTAAGGGTGGAAGATTTTTAGCTGTTATTAGTTTTTCTTAATTAAAGGAGGGAATCTTATCTATGCACATTGTCGTCTGTGTTAAACAAGTACCAGATACAAAAATAATAAAAATTAATCCGAAGACAAACACACTCGACCGTCGCAGTGCTCCTGCAATCTTAAATCCATATGATGCTCATGCTGTACAGGAGGCTGTAAGAATTAAAAGAATGGTTGGTGGCGCTACGATTTCAGTTCTGTCTATGGGACCACCTCAAGCGACTGCAGTTATTAAAAAGAGCATTGAGATTGGTGCGGACAAGGGGTATTTAATTTCTGATCGAGCGTTTGCAGGTGCTGATACTTTAGCAACAAGCTACGCACTGTCTAAGGCATTAGAAAGAATTGAAAAAGACATGCCTGTTGATCTCGTTATCTGCGGATTGCATGCAATCGATGGTGATACAGGGCAAGTTGGTCCTGGAATTGCTCGTAGAATGGACATTCCGCCAATTACGAATGTCATTGAAGTATTAGAGTTTAATGAAAAAGAAAAAACAGTCCTGTTAAAAAGAAAATTAGCAAATGGGCATGAGCTTGTTCAAGCACAGTATCCATGCTTATTAACAGTGGCAAAGGAAATAAATGAGATTGAGTATTCCCCAATGCCGAATATGATTAAAGCCGCAAGATTTGAGTCGATTATTTGGTCTGTCAACGACCTAGATAATGTGGAAAAAACACAATTAGGTTTAAAAGGCTCGCCAACCGTTGTTGGAAAAATGTTTACTCCTCCGAAGCCAGAAGGCGGTTTAAGATTGGAAGGCGGTGCAGACGATCAAGTGAAGCAACTAATCGACCTGCTAAGTGACAAAAAGGAATTATTACTCGGTAATCGTTAAAAAAATTATATACATAAGGAGGGGTCAGCATGATTGAAGAACATCGCGGAGTATGGGTCTTCATTGAGCAAAATGACGGTGAAATCGAAGGCGTTTCACTTGAACTTTTGGGAGCAGGAAGGCAGCTTGCTGATAAACTAGAGGTACCGTTAGCGGGCGTATTATTAGGCTATAATGTTAAACCACTAACCTCTGAAGTTATTGCTTACGGAGCGGATGAAGTATATGTAATTGATAATCCAGTCATGAAAGATTATCGTACTGAGTCCTATATGAAAGGAATCATGCTGTTAGCTGAGAAGTATAAACCTGAAATTTTCCTCTATGGTGCTACACCGAATGGGAAGGACTTAGCGAGTGCTGTTGCAACCGATTTAGTTACAGGATTAACAGCTGATACAACCATGCTTGATATCGATGTAGAGAATCGTTTGCTTGAAGCAAGTCGTCCAGCTTTTGGCGGTAATATTATGGCAACAATTCTATGTAAAAAGCACCGACCGCAAATGGCAACAGTTAGACCTAAGGTAATGAAGGCACTTGAACGTGATGAAGCTAGAAAAGGAAAAGTAATTGAAGAAGAGCTCTTGCTTAACGAAGAGGATATGCGCACAAAAGTGCTTAAAATTGTGAAAGACGTCACAAAAAAGGCGAGCTTAAGTGAGGCGCATGTCATTGTTTGTGGGGGCAAAGGAATGGGTGATTCGCAAAACTTCCAGCTTATTCATGAGTTTGCCGAAACAATCGGTGCGAGCGTCGGCGGAACTAGAGATGTTGTAGAGGCTGGTTGGCTTCCACATGAATTGCAAATCGGGCAAACTGGCGAAACAGTCACGCCGAAAATATATTTTGCAATCGGGATTTCAGGAGCGATTCAGCACGTAGTTGGAATGAAAAATTCTGAATTTATCATTGCCATTAATAAAGATCCGAATGCACCAATCTTTGATGTTGCAACATACGGAATTGTTGGAGATGCAATGGAAATTCTTCCAAAGCTAATTGCAGAATTTAAGGAGTTGCGTAAAGAAAAAGGCGGTGAAGTTAGTTATGTCTGAAAAATTTGATGTAATCGTTGTTGGCGCAGGTCCGGCTGGAACATCATGTGCTTATACTTGTGCGAAAAATGGTTTAAAAGTTTTACAGATTGAAAGAGGAGAATATCCCGGATGTAAAAACGTTATGGGTGGGGTTTTATACCGTCAGCAAATGGAGGAAATTATTCCGGAATTTTGGAAAGAGGCCCCATTAGAGAGACCAGTTATTGAACAACGCTTCTGGATGATGGATAAGGAATCAGTTGTTACATTAGGGTATAAAGGGCTTGAATGGGGAGTTGAGCCTTATAATAACTTCACTGTTCTCCGTGCTCCTTTTGATCAATGGTTTGCGAAAAAAGGGGAAGAGCAAGGAGTATTGCTCATTAATGAAACGGTTGTACTAGAATGCATCGTTGAGAATGGCAAGGTTGTTGGTGTGCGAACGGACCGTCCTGATGGTGAAATATACGCTGATGTAGTTGTTTTAGCTGATGGAGTTAACTCGCTTCTTGGCAAACAGCTTGGCTTCCATAAGGAATTCCGTCCGGATGAGGTTGCGCTAACCGTAATGGAAGTAATCAATTTGCCAAAGGAAAAAATCAATGATCGTTTTAATCTTGAAGACAATCAAGGCTGTACTATCGAATTATTCGGTGATTCAACTAAGGGAAATTTAGGAACTGCCTTTATTTACACGAATAAAGAAAGCATTAATATCGGTGTCGGTACAACATTATCTGGCATGATAAAAGAAAAGCTCAAGCCATATGATTTGTTGGATTACTTAAAGAGCCATCCAATGGTTAAAAATCTTCTTGAAGGCGGAGAGTCTGCGGAATATTTAGCTCATCTTATTCCGGAAGGAGGTTACAATTCTGTCCCGAAAGTAGTTGGTAATGGAGTTGTTGTCATTGGAGATGCTGCCCAGCTAGTCAATGCTATTCATCGAGAAGGCTCAAATATGGCTATGAAATCTGGACAAATGGCTGCGGAAGCAATCATTGAAGCAAAAAAACGCAATGATTTCAGTGAATCAGGCTTAAGTCAATACCGGGAAAACTTATATAATAGCTTCATTATGAAGGATTTGGCGAAGTATAAGGATGCTGCCCATACGTTTGAAGCAAACCCACAATATTTCAAGGAATATGTGCCAATGCTTAACCGAGCGGCAAGTAAATTCTTTACCGTTGATGGAACACCGAAGAAAGAGAAGCAAAAGCAAATTATGCGTAGCATCACTGCAGAAAAAGGTACATTTAATGTAGTGAAAGATATGTATCGTGCATGGAAGGCGGTGAAATAATGTCGACAAATACACTTGAAGAAAAACAATATCTTCTTCGCTTTAAATGTGACACAAAATCTCACTTGACTGTTCTTGACCATGATATTTGTATGAATCAATGTCCTGATAAGCTATGTACAGTTTTTTGTCCAGCAGAAGTTTACAAATGGGAAGGGCTTAGAATGCAAGTTGGTTATGAAGGCTGCCATGAATGCGGAAGCTGCCGAATCGGCTGCCCTCACCAAAATATAAAATGGGAATATCCAAAGGGTGGACATGGGATTATTTTTAGACTTGCGTAAGGGGATTTAAATAAAATATTTTAAGAAACGGTGCATGCTTGCATCGTTTTTTTTAATAAAAATTAATAACTACTATATGTATATTCTTTCACAAAATAAAGTAAAAAGAGAAAATCTAAGAAATGTGGAGATATTATAGTTAACTTACATTAGTCTGGAGCGTAGTGGGGTGTAGTAAATCATTTCTACTAGCTCGTTCAACATTAGCAGCATGCTCAAATGCCTTATGGATGCACTCAAATAATGTTGAAGAGTAAATAGGGGATCTAAATGAAAAGCCTCCTGCTGAATCCGCTGGATAAATCGCTACTTTCCAGCAATAAAACTCTTTATCTATATTTTTTAATTCTCCAACTAAAGCAATAAGCCAATGAGAATAATTTGCTTGAAAAGCTGTTTCATTTTTGTAGCAATTTAAATCATTTTCCCCAATGGGAACAAGCGCTTTTTGGTAAAAATCCATGTAGTTAATTGTATTCATCGTATCTCCCTCCTCAAGAACTTAAAAGCCATTATCTATATTATATTGTATTTACTTATAGAATTCTGTTTAAATTGTTAAAATTTTTCAAGAATTTTGTGAAGAAAATTAAATATAGTAATATTTCTTAGTCATGCTAACTGCGTTGCATAACTGAATGTCCGAGCTATGCCATTCACAGCCACGATTCCCGCCATTGTGTGATTGAACGCCCGAGTTATCCCACTCCTCTCAGTCTCAATCTCTACCGCCTGCACTTTAGGCAAAAATCACAGAGCATTTCCATAAAAGTCCTTTTCAGTGTAAATACTGCAAAATAAAAAATCCAAGAATGTTGATTTAACATCAGTCTTGGATTTTCTTAGTTTTTGGGCTAAAATTCCATTTTTAGGGAGATGCTTAAGCATTCCATTCATTTAATTTTTTGTCTGATGGAAGAAGCAATGTTAATAAACCTAGCAATGGTAAAAAGCCAGTCATTATCATTGTATTCGTAATCCCAATTAAATCAGCTAAATAACCCAGTGCAACAGAACCGACTGCCCCCATTCCAAAAGCAAGACCAACTGTTAGTCCAGACATCATCCCAATTTTTCCAGGAACAAGCTCTTGAGCGTAAACGACCGTAACCGAGAAGCTTGACATTAGGATGAAGCCTGTAAGAACAAGTAAACAGAAAGCGGCTGCTGGTGGTACGAATGGAATTAAGATTGATAGTGGTGCAGAGGTAGTCAACGAAAGAAAGATAATTGTCTTTTTCCCAAATCTGTCTGCGAGTGGTCCGCCAAAGAACGTTCCCAATGCACCAGAAACTAGAAAAGCAAATAAGAATACTTGTGCCTGTTTAATTGAAAAAGCATAATGCTTGATTGTATAGAAGGCATAATAATTTGTCATTCCTGAAACATACCATGATCTAGCAAAAATTAAAAACAAGATTAAGATAAGAGCAAACCAAACAGGCTTCGAAATTTCCTTTTTTTTAGCTGAAGCTTTACTCCTCTTCCGATTAATAATTTCTTGATCTTCACGTAATTTTCCTAAATACCAAAAGGCAATATATGTAAGGAAACCAACAGCTAGAGCAGCGACGATAGTAAACCATGCCGCTCCAACTTGCCCTAGTGGAACAAGAATTAAAGCTGTTATGAGAGGAGCCATCGCTTGACCACTATTCCCTCCAACCTGATAGATGGATTGGGCAAGTCCACGGCGACTACCAGCAGCCATATAGGCAACTCTTGAGCCTTCTGGATGAAATACGGCAGAACCAAGTCCAATAAAGACAACGGAGAGGAGAACTAATTCAAATCTCGGTGCAAAAGCAAGAGCTAATACACCAAACAACGTAAAAGTTAACCCTATTGGTAATGCAAATGGCATCGGCCTTTTATCTGTTACTCCCCCAATTACTGGCTGTAAAATAGAGGAAACGATATTTAAAGTAAAGGCGATCATCCCAAGCTGGGTAAAGGTTAATCCCATTGATTTCTCTAATATCGGAAACATTGCAGGGATGATTGCTTGAATTGAATCATTAAATAGATGGCAGATTGAAATAATAAATAAGATTCGATAAGAAGTTTCTTGCCCTCGTGAATAGCCCTTTGTTACTGCGGTGCTGCTCATTAATAAGACCCCTTTTATATAAAGCTATAGCTTATTTTAATTGAATTCGATGATTTTGGTGAAATCGACTAAGCGAGTGCTTGTTTCCCCCTAACGACTGGAAGGAAAATATCGACTCGTGTCCCTTTATCCACTTTACTCGTAATAAAGATTTGTCCCCCAAAAGACTCAACAATTCTTTTACATACTATTAGACCGAGTCCAGTTCCATTGTCTTTAGATGTGTAAAATGGTAAAAAAATCTTTTCAATATGCTCATCTGGAATTCCACTACCAGTATCGGTAATACTTATTTGACAATTATTGGGGAGCTTTTTTATCTTAATTGTCAAGGTTCCTCCATCCTGCATTGATTCAAAAGCATTTTTAGTTACGTTGAGAAGAACTTGCTTTAGCTGATCAATTGTACATTCGATGAATATAGGCTGTTCGAGAAGAAAGCATTGATATTCTACTCTATTTAAATTCGCTTCTGATAATATTAATGGTTGAATATTAGTGATAATTTTTTGTAAATCAACAATTTCTTGTTTTTCACAGCTTGGCTTTCCAAGAATAAGAAACTCACTAACAATTTCATTTATTCTTGAGATTTCATCATTAATGACGGAAAAATAGAACTGATCCTCTGAATCTGTGTATTTCTCACGAAGCAGTTGCATTAACCCTTTAATGCCTGTTAATGGATTTCTAATTTCATGTGCTGTACTTGCGGCTAATGTTCCTATTAATTCAATCTTCTGTAATTCATTTTCCTTCTTTTCCTGCAGTGCCCGTCTTTTCAGCATGAAATATTGAATGACAAGAAATAGAATATGACAAATGAAGAAGAGAGGTACGATAAATTGAAGTGCTTTTTTGGCAATTAATCTCATATCCCGCTCGGGGAGCTCAACCTTAATACTCCAAGGAATTCTGTTTATCGGGATTGTCAATGTTTGATCTTTATTGAATTCAGTCGCTTTATTTTTATTAATATCCATTATCGTTACTCCATAAGCATTAATGACAGAGAGCCTCGTATCTGGGGTTAATAACCTCATAATATTTTCAATGTAATCAATGCGCAAATGGGCAACGATAATCGATTTCACTTCACCTTCTTCATTGAATACAGGTCTGCCCAACCCAATTACTCTTTGACCAGAAACTAATTTTTCTTCATGGTTGGAAATAATAGAGTCCTTTGTTTGAATAATTTCTTTAATATATTCTTTGTTACGAAAATAATCGTGGCTGAGCATGACATTCGATCCGCTAATGATATCGCCATTTGGCTTAAGTAAATAGATTCCTCCGTATCTAGTATCCTTCCAATGTATTCTTTGTAAAAGGGGTTCAATGGATGTTGGCGAATCTATTACGGTTTCAGCTGTTAAGGCGAGAATATTCAAAGATGTTACCGTTTCAGAGATAAACTGATCAAAGCTTCTTTCGTGGATGGATGTAGCCCAATTCGCTTTTTTGATTCTTTGCTCACTATCGTGCATAATGGCATCATTTAAATAATAGAAAATCCCAATCAAGGTGGGGCAAATGACAATCGCTATATATAGTAGGTAATTCTTCATCCAATTTTTCATTTGTAGACTCCATATTAGAAATAATTACAAAGTATAGTATATCACTTTCTAAGTAGATGCGTTCAAGAATGAAAATAAAAAGCTATAAAGAATTTCCCCGTAAATTGACACAGATGTAATGTTTTTTTATAATTTATTTAGAATTCAAGATAATTAGAAAAGCGCAAGCGCCTGGAACAGTCATTCATGGAAGCTAAGTAATGTAAAATAAATAATTATCTGCTTTTTCAATTTTATCGTAAAGGATCGGATATATATGAGTTCAGAACAGATTAATCAATCTTTGAAATTATTTATTGTTATGTCAAGAGCGTATCGGGCGGTTAATGAGAATGTGAATAAATTGATTCAAACATATGATTTGAATCCGACTGAATTTGCCGTTTTAGAGCTGCTCTATCATAAAGGAGATCAGCCATTACAGCAAATTGGTGGTAAGATTCTACTGGCAAGCGGAAGTATTACTTATGTTATCGATAAGCTAGAAAATAAGGGCTTACTAAAAAGAATTGCCTGTCCGAGTGATCGAAGGGTGATTTATGCTCATATTACAGAAGAAGGAAAAGCACTTATTGAAAGGATTTTTCCAGACCATGCAGGGCATATTAATGAGTTAATGTCTGCACTGACAGATGAAGAGCAGAAAACGGCGATTATGCTAATGAAAAAGCTTGGATTATCAATAGGAAAATAATAAAAATGGCATCTTATTTAAAAAGGTATTTTAACAATTCTGTATTTCAAGATAAATATAATGTTATTTTGGAAAGGAATAATGGAAAAAGTGGCGAAATGATTAAGTGGTTGTTAATTTAGTAAAACAGGAGAGAATGAATATGAAATTTAACGATTATGTTTATACTCGCCCAAATTTGGATGAAATCCAAGCCGAATTAGAGGCAATTCTTGAAAAGTTTCATGCTGCTTCATCTGTTGAGGAACAAGTAGAAGCAATGAAAGAGATTAATGACATTCGCAACGGTTTGAGCACAATGTTTAATCTCTGCTATATTCGTCACTCTGTTGATACGAATGCCGAGTTTTACAAGGCTGAGCAGGATTATATGGATGAGATTGAACCGAAAGTAGAAGGTTTCATTACGAAATATTATGAAGCGCTTGTAGCCTCGAAATTTCGAACAGAATTAGAAAAACGGTTTGGAAGTCAATTATTTGCCTTAGCTGAAACTCAATTAAAAGTTTTTTCACCAGAAATTATTCCACTTATGCAACAAGAAAATAAGCTATCATCTGAGTATACGAAATTAATTGCTTCTGCAAAAATTCAATTTGAAGGTGAAGAACGCACACTTGCTCAATTGGATCCATTTACAGAATCCGTTCACCGGGACGTTAGAAAAAATGCTAGTGAGGCAAAATTTGCTTTTTTTGCTGAGAATGAGGCCGAATTAGATCGGATTTATGATGAATTAGTTAAAGTTAGAACAGAAATTGCTCATAAG
>JAEWDX010000067.1 GCA_023389895.1 Bacillota bacterium | reverse complement strand
TTCGCCCAGCGATAACCGTCATAAGGGCCATATGTTGCATCAGGGAATAATGGATTTACAGCAGGAGGTAACCCTGAACCTCCACCTCTTACAAGTGTTTTCCCACCATAGCTTTGATTTGACGCATAGTTCATCGTCCACACTCCAGCTCCTGGCTTCCCAACATTTCCAGTCATCCAGCCTACCGTTAAAAATGCCTGACAGAATTGCTGACCCTTATACGTACGAGCAGGAGCAAATGATGAAGTAAAAATCATTGGCTTCGTTGTAGCAATTTCTTGAGCGAACTGGAGGATTAGCTTCGGATCTGTACCGCAAATCTCAGATGCCCATTCCGGCGTCTTTGGAATGCCATCATAAGTACCTAATACATAATCTTTAAAGTTTTCCTTTGGATCTGCTCCCTCAGGCATATGCTCTTTATCAAATCCAACCGTACATCTATCTAAGAAATCTTGGTCTTGCAAGTTGTTTTCGATCATATGGTACGCCATCGCAAGAAGCAACGCTGTATCCGTACCAGGTCGACAAGGAATATGCTGATCTGCCAATGTTTTAACGGATGGCGATACAGAAGGATCAACAAAGATAAATTTCGCTCCTGCCTTTTTCGCTTGTAAAAGGTTATAGCTTGGATTTCCTAGGTTGGAGCGGGTAGGGTTTGAGCCCCACATGACGATTAATTTTGCATTACGCCAATCGAGTCTATCATTCGCAGCCCATGAGAAGTATCCTGTCATTGTCTCCTGAGGAATTCCCCAAGCTCCTGATGAAGATGATCCCCATCTGACAAGTCCTCCACCATAGAAATTAAGGAGTCTGCTTGTACCTAAAATTGATTTATTGCCATAGTTTTCTTTTACCCGTTTTAATTCAGTGGCAACTAAATCAAGCGCTTCATCCCAAGAGATTCGAACCCATTCATCTCTACCTCGTAATTCTTTCTTTCCGCCACCTGGCTCCCAATGCTTCCGTTTCATTGGGTATTTCAATCTATCTGCTCCAAATACTTGATGTCTTTGGGAACGACCGCGGTGACAACCTCTTTGCTGTGGATAATCAGGGCTATCAGGGTGAGTATCATCAGTTTTTTGTCTAACGACTACTCCGTCCACGACTAACGCTTTATTTAGACAGCGTCCTCCACAGTTATGCCAACAGGATGCGGTGACCCATTTTTCTTCCGTTTCTAATTTTTCTGCTGCTACTTTTGCATCCATCTTCTTTAGTCCGTAGGCTGGAACAACAGCTGCGGTTGTTAATGCAGCGCTCCACCCTAGAAATGCCTTGCGACTAAAACGATGATCCGTTGCTTTTTTTAGCAAGTTTGACATAATGACACCTCCATTTTTTACTCATCTATTTCTAAAAATATTTCCTCTAAGCAAGCCTTATCAATGGTTAAATATCCAATCAGAATTTTTACCATCCCTTTATAAAAATCAGTTTCTGCATGCTCCACTACTTTTTCTGCAAAAATCGGAGTCCAATTTAATAAATGATTTCTCAAAAAATAGTCCTGATCAGTTAACACTTTTTGAAGCTCTGTTAATTTTTTGTCCTTAAATAAGTCGATGGCAATATTCGTTAACTGATACATAAAATCAAGCTCTAATCCTAAATGGTCATCCGCTTCTCTCCCTTGTTGAAGGGACTCAAAGCAATTTTCTAAATACAATCTTCTTACGATTAATGTCTCTTCCTGGAAAAGGAGCCCATCCTTATTCACATAAGAGGATTCCCATAATGGCGCTGGCAACTCATAGGGACCAATAAACATTTTTGTATAATCCCAATGGAGCCCTTCGTAATTGTCTTCCATCTTAAATGTTTTAAAATAGCGTTCTACTAGCTCTACTCCCTCCTTTAATTGAGGAACTTCCTCTTTAAAAGGAAAAAAGTTAATGACCCCATTTTGAAACTGTGTGACCAATTCCTTAGATGGTTCTTCTAAAAAGGTTCTTCTTAAAATATCGTAAGCAAAAGTACGCAATTCCATGAACTGAAGAACCTCTTCTAAGTCCACTTCTGTTAATTGCTTCAACTTACTTCCACCTCTTTCTTTTTGAATTTCATAATAACAACTGCTAGCTTAATTAAAATTTGTGAAAATATTCACAAATACAGTGTTGACCGTTTTCTTTTCTTTGTTGTTTAATGGGTATTAACTTCTATATCTCTATCCTATAATTGAAATCTTCTAATGAGAAATGTAGAATTATCCATTGTTACCTAAGGTAAACTGTGAGTTTTTACAGCAAGATTCCATCCGGAAATTTGACATATGAACAAGCCTTGAAAGATGACAACCATTCTAATTTGATTATTGTTTTAAAGATTCATATTTCCATTTCTCAAATTGAGTCTTTGTCATGGCTGGAAGGGGAAATTTGTGAATAGAAAGGTGAACCCTGTTATAAAGATCACGACCTATTTCTAAGAGGGCATATTTTATCATTAGGGGTTTTGGGCACATAAAAAGCTGTAGCCTGTTCACAATGTTCACAAGTTACAGCTTTCTACTTTCTTATTGATTGATAAAGGAGCGAATTTTTAAAGCGATCATTAGATTCATAAATTCCTCTGGATTCTCCAAATCACCCCAGACCATCTCTTCGATTTTCTTGATTCGATTCCGTAAAGTATTCGGGTGAATATAGAGAGCATCCGACACTTCATTAATAATTCCCTGATGCTGAATATACACTTCTAACGTGTTGATAAAATCAGTCCCATTCTCCTTATCACTTTCAATAAGAACGGATAAATATTCCTGGCTAAAATCAGAAAGAATTTCCTGATGAATATGAATCAATAGACGCAAAATCCCTAAATCATTAATATGAAAAACTTTTCGATTTTCAAGCCAAAGTTGTCCAAATTTTAATGCCTGATTTGCCTCTTGATAGCTTTTATTTAAAAAGGTCATATTTTCATACCATTTACCTATACCAACGGAAATCTGACAATCAGACCATTGGCTTGATAAACACTTTTCAATCTCTTTTGCGACTTCCATTACATGCTGCATTCTCTCACTATTGGTACGTTTTTCCCCATCCTCTAGTAAGACAACGATTTGGTCCTGAAAAGGAAAAACGATGAGGGTTTTTTCCAACTGTGTTTTCGTTTCTTCAATTAAAAGGACCATTTCCTCTAACCAATTGATATTGTCCATCAAATCATCGGAAACTTTCACAGCAATTAATAGTAGATGATGGGGAATCTCCAAATTCCAGCCCCATGTTTTTGCCTGTTTGATCATGACCTTTTGCGATTCAAATTTATGATAAAGAAGATCGTAGACAAAATGCTCTTGTAACTTTCGCTGTTGCTCTTGAAACATTCCTTCTGCTTGTAATAAAAGGGCCATCAAACCAACTAATTTATCGACCATTCTCCTTTGCCAGTCGACTAGTGTGGCTGAGGCGAGCAAGCCTTGACGGATTATGCCAGCAATATTAATCGGATACAACTCAAACTCCTCTTTCTTAAAACGGGTCGGCAAACCTCGACCGGAAAGACTACCCTTTATCTCTTCTAATTCTCTACAATGAACATTCAACCATCGATTAGCATCTCGTAATTCTTCCTCATTCCCCATCTGCCATAAAAGCTGCTCGTTTTCATCTAAATAGAGGAAGGGAGTTCCTAAGCCTTGTCCTAACTCAGACAGTAATTGCGGCAATCCATCTTCCATTGATCCTACTAGCTCCTCACTTAATTGGGCAAAGAAAAGCGGTTCTTTTTCGTAAAAGACCTGTAATGACATTGGATTCGTCACTTGAACAATCGGCAATTGACATTCTAAAAATAAAGCAAGTATCTCTTCTCCCAAAGGTTCAGGTTGTGGTGTACAGATAACAATTCCAATGAGATTCGGATCTTGAATTAATTGATTGGCAACTTCTTTGCTATTTAACCGCTCCAACTCTTCTTCTTGCATAATCGTGATGAGTGTCGCTTCCGCAAGCCATTCGCCAGGGAGTTCTTCGCTGATCTTTTCAAAATAAAGTCTGTCCTTTGGCAGTGGAATTGGGAACTTAAGTTGATTGAAGGGGATAAATAACAGTAAATCCTGGAATGAATCTTTCATTTAGCATCATCCTTCTCTAAAAAAAGTCTTTCCATCCTGTTTCTTTTTTACAAATATAGAAGGGTTTGTATATCCTATAATCGGAATATCTGTTTCTCCGAATACATATGATTTTCGTTCTCTTATATCGACTTCAACGACACCAATTGCATTTGTCACACAGCTTTCCACACAGACTGGCTTTAGTCCTTCATCAAGTCTTTCCGCACAAAGATTACACTTATCTACTCTATTTGTTCGTGGATTTAATTTTGGGGCGTGGAACGGACAAGCTGTAACACAACGCATACAGGCTTGGCAATTAATCGGATTATGAATGACGATTCCATCCCCCCGCTTAACATAATTATTTTCTGGACAAGCAGAGATACAAACCGGATTAAAGCAATGATTACACGAAATGGAGATATGAATGGGGATATTATCCTCCGTTTCATAAGTGACGACATTCCTCCGATGAATGCCAATGAGACCATGATAATCATTACATGCCATTTCGCAAGTCTTACAATCAATGCATTTATTAAAATCAACAAAAAACATTAGTTGTTTTTGCATAAATGATTCTTCCCTTCTGCATTCTATCATGATAGTGAGGGTTTACATATTCCAGTTTCTAGTAATAGTTTATAATAGAAAAAAGGTAGATTACTTTTTTCAATCCGACAATCTAGTGACTTATTGAAATCTATCTGTTTTAACAGACGCAAATGAGGGGAAAAAAATGAACGAACGAAATAAATACGAATTTCATCATACATGTCCGCGAAATTGCTTTAGCAATTGTACTATAATTTCTACAATTAATAATGACCATCTCGTTTCCATTACTGGTGGAAAGGATCACCCCTATACAAATGGAAAACTCTGTGCAAAAGGATATTCCTATGTAGAGAGAAATTATCACCAAGACCGCTTAAAACAACCATATTATCAAGAGGTAAAGGGGTCAGGAAAGTTTAAGCAAATCACTTGGAAAAAAGCCTTTGAGATGATCGTTTGTGAAGTATTGAACATAGAACAGAAATACGGCCATTTCCTCCCCCTTGCCCTATATAAAGGTTCGGGTAATATAGGAGTTCATCATTTTGTGACTGATCATTTCTTTTCCAGTCTTGGGGAGACAACAAAAATAAAGGGCTCAGCCCTTCCTTCAACTGGAATTGAAGCCATTCAATATGATATTGGAGCTGTAAAAATGTCTGATCCAGCTGCAATAAAGGAGTCCTCCATGATTATCATTTGGGGGGCAAATCCAGCTGCGACAAATATTCATTTGATCCCATTAATCATTGAGGCAAAGACGAAAGGGGCAAGGCTTGTTGTCATTGATCCCCTTTATTCGCAAACTGCTGAACTAGCTGACTTATATATTCAAATTCGCCCTGGAACAGATGGGGCCCTTGCCAATCTTTTATTAAAAGAATTATTTGAAAGTAATCAATTTGACAAGGAGTTTATCGAGCAACATTCTTATGGATTTCACGAGTTTTTTGCTGGCGTTAAAAAAATAAACAAAGAAGATTTTCTTTTCAAATGTGGAATCGTCGAAAAGGCTTTCACTTTGCTAGCAAACTGGATAAAAGAAGCAGATGCCATCTCTCACTTAATCGGGATTGGCCTACAAAAACATGCTAATGGCGGCCAAAATACACGAGCAATTGAGGCTTTAGCTGCGATTCATGGGGATATCGGAAAAAAAGGCGGTGGAGTTTTTTTTAGAAGAAATGACGCAAGAATATTTAAAAACCAACAATTATCTGAAGAAAAAAAACGTATCATCCATATTAATGAGAAAAAGTGGCGAGTACTTCCTTCGCATTATGACATTCCAATTGAAATGCTTTGGATTTCCTGTGCAAACCCATTAGTGCAAGAGCCTAATCCGCAGTTTTTAAGGGGGTTTTTAAAGGATATTCCTTTTGTTGTGACCACAGATTTCTTTATGACACCAACAGCGAAGATAGCAAATTTAGTATTGCCAACGACTACTCATTTTGAAGAGATGGATATCCTAACAAACTATTGGCATAAAGGCATCAATTTTAGTGAAAAGGCGCTCCGTCCCTATGGAGAATGCCTAAGTGAATGGGAAATCATGAATGAGATCGCGAAAAAATTAAAGAAAACAACTGCAGATACCTCCTCCTTTCCGATTCACTCAAGCGAAGAGGATTATTTAAATGCTCAATTTACGGAGGAGGTTCACAAGTGTTATTTTTCGCGGAATCTATCTGACTTAATGAAAAGGGAAGCCCCTTCGGGCTCGCCAAGAACCGTATGGGAAAATAGAAAATTTGCGACAAAGACAGGGTTGTATGAATTTTATTCATCTGACGCTGAAGAGAACGGGCTGCCACCGATGCCTCTGTATGTGGACGGAGCTGTGCCAACAGAAGAGCATCCTTTTTGGTTAATAACTCCCCATCACCCATATGCCTTTAATTCTCAGTTTCAGTTTATAAATTTATCAGAAGAAAATGAGGCCTTTGTGGAGATTCATCCAAAAGTTGCTGAGGAATTTAATATTTTAAATGGAGAAGTTGTGAAAATATTTAACGAGCAAGATTCAATCGAGATTAAGGTAGTCTATAGCAGGAAGGTCTCAAAGGATATTCTTGTCATTTACCAAGGCTGGTATCCGAAATCGAATGTGAATGTAAATCAATTAGTGCCCCCTATATCAACAGACATGGGGAAAAAGATTGCAGGCACAAATGGAACAGCCTTTTACGATACCTTTGTGAACGTTGAGAAATTATAGATTATGTTAAAACCTAAAGAGAAGACCCCCAGCCGTTTAAGGAGTGTCTTCTTATTTTTTCTAATAATTATTACAAAAAGGGCACCCCTAAAAAGAGGCGCCCTAGACAAAATTACTTTTTCAAGTTATAGAAGCTTTTTAATCCACCATAAATCGCTAACTCCCCAAGCTCGTCTTCGATGCGAAGAAGCTGGTTGTATTTCGCAATGCGGTCTGTGCGGCTCATAGAACCTGTTTTGATTTGTCCAGCGTTTGTTGCAACAGCGATGTCTGCAATGGTGACATCTTCTGTTTCACCAGAACGGTGAGAAACAACCGCCGTGTAGCCAGCACGCTTCGCCATTTCGATCGCTTCAAATGTTTCAGTCAATGTCCCGATTTGGTTCACTTTGATTAAGATCGAGTTACCGACACCCTGCTCAATTCCTTGAGCAAGCTTCTTCGTATTTGTCACAAATAGGTCGTCACCAACCAACTGAACTTTTCCGCCAATACGCTCTGTTAATAGCTTGTGACCATCCCAATCATTTTCATCTAAGCCATCTTCAATGGAGATAATCGGGAATTCATTCACAAGCTCTTCATAGAAATTCACCATATCTTCAGAAGTGAGACCTGTGCGACCTTCTCCAGCTAGATCATATTTACCTGTTTCTTTATTGTAAAATTCAGAGGAAGCAACATCCATCGCTAAGTAAATATCTTTTCCTGCTTCATAGCCAGCATTGCGAATCGCTTCGATAATGACTTCCAACGCTTCACGGTTTGAGCCAAGGTTTGGTGCGAATCCACCTTCATCTCCAACTGCTGTGTTCAAGCCTTTTCCAGCTAGAACCTTCTTAAGCTCGTGGAAAACTTCTGCTCCCATACGAACAGCCTCTTTAAAAGTTGGTGCACCGACAGGCATAATCATGAATTCTTGGAAATCAACATTATTATCTGCGTGTGATCCCCCATTAATAATATTCATCATCGGTGTTGGCAATTGTTTTGCATTAAAGCCGCCAAGATAACGGTATAATGGCAAACCGACAGATTCAGCAGCAGCATGAGCCGCAGCCATGGAAACGCCAAGAATAGCATTTGCACCTAGCTTGCCTTTGTTTTCTGTACCATCTAATTCAATCATAACACGGTCAATTCCGACTTGGTCTGTAACGTCCATGCCGAGAATCGCCTCTTCGATAATATTATTTACATTATCAACTGCTTTTTGAACCCCTTTTCCAAGGTAGCGGGATTTATCGCCGTCACGCAGCTCGACAGCCTCGTACTCTCCTGTAGAAGCCCCAGATGGCACAATGGCGCGGCCAAAGAAGCCTGATTCTGTAATAATTTCAACTTCAACTGTTGGATTACCGCGGGAATCTAAAACTTCACGTGCATAAACATATTCGATAAATGGCATTTTCATACTCTCCTCTATTTTTAATTTCAAATCGTTATTTGACAAAATTATTTTTCTGAAATAAGCGACTTCCCTGTCATCTCCATTGGTTTTTCAAGCCCAAGTAAATCAAGCATTGTCGGTGCAAGGTCGCCAAGAATACCGTCATCTCGCAATGTTATCCCAGCTTCTGTAAGAATAACGGGAACTGGATTTGTTGTATGGGCAGTCATCGGTTTGCCTTCCAATGTGATGACTTCATCTGCATTGCCATGGTCAGCTGTAATAATCGCCTTGCCACCCTTTGCTAAAATTAACTCAATAATTTTCCCTAGGCATTCATCAACGGTTTCAACTGCTTTAATCGTCGGTTCTAGCATACCCGAATGACCAACCATATCAGGGTTGGCAAAATTCAAAATAATTGCATCAAAATGGTCTGCTTTGATTTCCTTCATCAATGCTTCTGTAACTTCATAGGCACTCATTTCTGGTTTCAAATCATAAGTCGCAACCTTCGGTGAATTAATTAAAATTCGCTCTTCTCCTGGAAATTCTGCTTCACGACCGCCGCTCATAAAAAATGTCACATGTGGATATTTTTCTGTTTCAGCAATTCGCAGCTGCTTTAAGCCATTCTGTGATAGAACCTCTCCAAGAGTATTATCTAGGTTACTTGGCTCAAATGCAACATAGCCATCAACCGTTTCACTGAAATGAGTTAAGCAAACAAAAAATAGCTGTTCAGGATGCTTGGGCCCCCGATCAAATGAACGAAAATCTTTATTCGTAAACGTGTTCGAAATTTGAATCGCCCGATCTGGACGGAAATTATAAAAAATAACCGCATCATTTTCCTGAATGGTCGCGACAGGCTCTCCATTTTCTTTTGTAATGACCGAAGGAATGACAAATTCATCATAAATTCCATGCTCGTAGCTATCCTTTACAACATCTAGCGCACTGGAATAAGAAGGACCTTCGCCATAAACCATTGAACAATAAGACTTTTCTACCCGTTCCCAACGCTTATCGCGATCCATTGAATAATAGCGTCCAGAAATCGTGGCAAATTGACCTACACCATATTCCTTCATCTTCTCTTCTGCCTCTTGAATGAAGCCTTCCGCTGTTTGCGGGCCGACATCACGACCATCTAAGAAGGCATGAACATAAACATGTTCAACGCCTTCCTCTTTAGCAAGATGAAGAAGAGCATACAAATGATTGATATGGCTATGGACACCTCCATTTGAAAGCAGCCCCATTATATGCAGGTTTTTTCCGTACTTTTTCACATGATCCATCGCTTTTAAAAACGTTGCATTTTGGTCAAATTTCCCTTCACGGATAGCTAGATTCACTCTTGTCAAACTTTGATAAACAATTCGACCAGCACCAATATTTAAATGACCTACCTCAGAGTTTCCCATTTGTCCTTCTGGTAGACCAACTGCCTCGCCGCAGGCTGTTAAAGTTGCATGAGGAAATTCATTCCACAGACGGTCGAAATTCGGTTTCTTCGCTTGTACAACAGCATTTCCCTTCTGTTCCTTCCTAAGTCCAAAGCCGTCTAGGATGATTAAAGCAACTGGTGATTTACTCACTTTTCCCCGCCTCCAGTAATTGTAGGAAGCTTGTAGCCTCAAGACTTGCTCCTCCAACAAGGGCTCCGTCAATATTAGGCTCAGCCATGTATTCTTTAACATTCTCTGGTTTCACACTGCCGCCGTATTGAATCCGAACGGCTGCGGCAGCCTCTGGCGAAAATTGCTTGCCGACAACCTCACGAATGTATGCACAAACTTCATTCGCATCGCTAGCCGATGAAGATCTACCTGTTCCAATTGCCCAGATCGGTTCATAGGCGATAACCGTTTGTTTCACTTGGTCTTCCGTTAGGCCTTGTAAGGCCTTTTCCACTTGTGAGCCGACAAAAGCATTTGTTTCTCCATTTTCCCGCTGCTCTAATGTTTCCCCACAGCAAACAATTGGGGTTAGATTGTATTCAAAAGCTGCCAATACTTTTTTATTCACAGCCTCATCTGTTTCGTTGAACATTTCGCGACGCTCTGAATGACCGAGAATCACATATTTTACCCCAATATCTTCAAGCGCTAAAGGGCTGATCTCTCCAGTAAAAGCACCCTGTGTTTCAAAATGCATATTTTGAGCACCAATGCCAACGCCATAGCCGACTAAAGCTTCTAAAAATAATGCTGGTGCACAAACAACTGTTTCGACTTTATCATCTGCTGGGATTTTTCCATCAATTGCTTCTAAAAAGTTTTTTGCTTCAGAAAATGTTTTTTGCATTTTCCAGTTTCCTGCAATAATTGGTTTACGCATAGGAGCACATCCTTTCTTAAAATCGAAACAAATTAGATTATTCCGAAGAAACGCCATTTATTCCTTATCATTTAATGCGACAACACCTGGCAGATCCTTTCCTTCTATAAATTCAAGGGAAGCACCGCCACCTGTTGAAATATGGCTCATTCGGTCTGCAAGATGGAATTTTTCAACGGCTGCAGCTGAATCTCCTCCGCCGATGATTGAATATGTATCATTTGCTTCTGCTAGCGTTTCTGCAACTGCTCTCGTTCCACTAGCAAATGTCGGCCATTCAAATACACCCATCGGTCCGTTCCAAATGACTAGCTTAGAATTTTCAATAACTTGGCTATAAACCTCAGCTGTTTTAGGACCGATATCAAGCGCTAGCCAATCAGCTGGAATTTCTTCAATGGAAACTGTTTTGGCAGCTGCATCTACTGCGAATTCCTCGGCAATAATCGCATCAATTGGCATATAGAAATTCACGCCTTTTGCTTTCGCCTTTTCCATAAACGATTTCGCTAGCTCAAGCTTATCTTCTTCTAAAAGCGATTTTCCGATTTCATAACCTTTTGCCTTTACAAACGTATAAGCAAGTCCGCCACCGATAATTAAATTATCTACTTTTTCAAGCAGGTTGTCGATGACACCGATTTTATCCTTCACCTTGGCACCACCAATAATTGCAGTAAATGGGCGCTCAGGATTAGATAATGCTTTTCCAAGGACAGCGAGTTCTTTTTCCATTAAAAGCCCTGATACGGCTGGAAGATAATGCGCAATTCCTTCTGTTGATGCATGGGCACGGTGAGCGGCACCGAATGCGTCATTCACATACAAATCAGCTAATTCTGCGAATGCTTGCGCGAGTGCTGGATCGTTTTTCTCCTCGCCAGGATAAAAACGAACATTTTCGAGAAGCAAGACATCCCCTTCATTCATCACTGAAATCAATGCTTTAACTGAATCTCCATAGGCTTCATCGGCTTTTTCGACCGTTTTTTCGAGAAGGCCTGACAATCTGTTTGCCACTGGTGTTAAGCGCATTTCCTCAACAACCTGCCCCTTTGGACGTCCAAGATGGCTCGCCAAAATAATCTTTGCCCCGTGATCAATTAAATATTGAATCGTCGGTAAAGCAGCGCGAATCCGCGTTTCATCAGTTATTTCCCCGTCATGCATAGGAACATTGAAATCAACTCGGCAAAATACTCGTTTTCCCTTTAATTCCACATCTTTCATGCTCTTTTTGTTCATCGCAAATGGACCTCCGTTTTCATTTGAAATGCCCGCTAACCTCTTTACTTTTAAGAAAAAAAGGAGCAGGGATTGTTCCCCACTCCCCATATACCCTCTACTATTATAGTCGGTTACTTATGGTTTTTCCAATAGTGATATAGAATTTGCCTTTACTTATTTACGTACAGATTAACTAGCTAATAGTAGCGTTCTGCCTACTTATTGGCTGAGCATTAAATTCCTTTTTTCGCGATGTATTCCACTAGGTCAACAACACGGTAGGAATAGCCTGTTTCATTGTCATACCAAGAAATGACTTTAACCATATTGCCTTCCATGACCATTGTTGAAAGGGCATCAATTGTTGAAGAATCTGTGTTTCCGTTATAATCACCAGATACAAGCGGCTCCTCGCTATAGCCAAGAATTCCTTTCAATTCACCTTCAGAAGCTGCCTTAAATGCTGCATTTACTTCTTCAACGGTTACGTCCTTATCAAGCTCAGCAACTAAGTCAACTAATGAAACATTTGGTGTTGGAACACGAACAGCGCCACCATTTAATTTGCCTTTTAGCTCTGGTAAAACGAGAGAAACAGCTTTGGCAGCCCCTGTTGTTGTTGGGATAATATTCATTGCTGCTGCACGGGCACGACGGTAATCCTTATGTGGCAAATCAAGAATTTGCTGATCGTTTGTATAAGAGTGAATGGTTGTCATCATTCCACGTTTAATGCCAAATTTATCATTTAGTATTTTTGCAAATGGTGCTAAGCAGTTTGTTGTACAAGACGCATTAGAGATAACATGATGGCTGGCAGGATCGTATTTCTCTTCATTCACTCCCATCACAACTGTAATGTCTTCATTTGTTGCAGGGGCAGAAATAATTACTTTCTTAGCACCAGCTTCTAAATGTTTGGCAGCATCATCACGCTTCGTGAAACGTCCTGTAGATTCAATGACCACTTCCACACCGAGATCACCCCAGCCAATTTCTACTGGATTGCGTTCTGCAATCACTTTCACTTTATGCCCACCAACAATTAAGGAATCCCCATCAACACTTATTTCTTCATTTAAAGTTCCATGAACAGAATCATATTTAAGAAGATGAGCTAGCATATTTGCATCCGTTAGATCATTTACTGCGACAATTTCAATGTTTGGATTATTTAATGCTGCTCGAAATACAACGCGTCCAATTCTACCAAATCCGTTAATACCAACTTTTACTGTCATGTTTATTTCCTCCCTTAAGGATTTAATTTTTATATTTATTTTTTTAGAAGCTGTCTCGCTGCTCCCTCATCCGTTATAAGAACCGTTGCTTTAGGAGCACATTTCATGTAAGCTGCTATCGCCTTGGCTTTTGACTTTCCACCTGCAACAGCAATGACATGGGGAATAGTTGATAAATCTTCTAACTGCAGCCCGATTGTTTGAACCTTATGAACAACCTCTCCAGCTTCATTGAAATAATAACCAAATGCTTCGCCAACAGCTCCGTAGCTCCGAAGCTTTTGGAGATCAGCAGCATTTGTCTTGCGGCGTTCTGCCATTGTCAGCGCATCACCAATCCCATGCAAAACGATATTAGCCGATCGGATTAAAGTTAAAATTTCACTTATTTCAGGCTCTTTAATAAAGGAATGATAAATTTCCTTCCTTACATGGTCAGGTACATAAAGGGCTCGATGTTTAGAATGAGTATGATCAGCCATTATCGAACAAATGGTATTAGCTTGATTTTTCACATTTTCACCAATTCCTCCACGCGCAGGAACGAAGAGGCAATTTGTCCCGACGAATTCAGGGGTTAACATTTCCGCTATTGCCGCCATCGTCGATCCACCTGTAACAGCAATAATATTTTCTTCATCATTGCTTGCCTTCATTTCCATGGCTGCTGCCCTGCCAAGTTCCTTCTTTACTAAAGGTGATTCATCATTATTGCCTGAAACAATGATTACTTTTTCAATGCTTAGGCTGCTTTGTAATTCCTCTTCGAGCGCCGCTATCCCTGTTATATCTCTCATCATCTCGTTAAGCTGCTCAAGAATATCCTTTCCATTAGCGGTAAGATGCATGCCTAGGCCTGAAATGGAAACAAGGCTCTGATTTTTCAAAAACTCGACCTCTCCTCGCAGCACTCTTTCAGTGAGATTCATGCTTGCAGCTAAACTTCTTCTGCCAACAGGCCCCATTAAACCAATGAACTTAAGAATCTGATAACGCTTCTGCAAAACAACTAGTAAATCAGGTAATAATCTTTTTTGAATATCTATTAGTGAATTCATTTCAAATTTCTCCTTAGGTGGTCCTTTTTTGCCCCGCATAGACAAAATTCGTCCCGATTGTTACAAAAAAAAATGACCCCTGCTATAATTTCATTTTAACAGGAGTAATTAAGGAATTCAACTTATGAAGTTTGTTTTTTTGATAATTCTTCCATTATTAATTCTTTCTCAATTTGTCCGTATTGAATTTCTTCTCCATTTAGTTCAACGACCGGAATCATGAGACCATATTTCTCTGTCAGCTCATCACTCTCTTCAATATCAACAAGCTGAAGGCGGAAAGCGAACTGTGCCTGCAATTCCATTAGGATGCTCTTTGCTTTATCACATAGTGGACAGCGATTCCGTGTATATAGAATGAGTGTATTTTTGGGCACGGCCATTCTCCTTTATTTTTTGCTTTCTTAGTCATCATATCTTTTTCGTTTGGATGATGACGGGATGCTAAGTTGGTCACGATATTTCGCAATGGTTCTCCTTGAAATAACCATCCCCTCTTGCTCCTTTAAGATATGAACAAGCTCTTGATCAGATAAAGGCTTCTGTTTATTTTCTTGCGCAATCAAACGGCTAATGATGGTTTTGACTTGCTTTGATGACGTATTTTCATCAGACATCGTTTTAATTGTGCTCGAAAAAAACGACCGCAGCTCAAAAGTCCCAAAAGACGTTTGTGCATATTTCTCTCTAACCGCACGACTCACGGTCGATTCATGAATATCAAGTTCATCCGCAATTTCCTTCATTGTCATCGGACGTATATACATCGGTCCATTTTTGAAAAAATCAGGCTGCTTTTCGACAATTTTCAAAGAAACCCTCTTTAACGTTTCTTTTCTCTGCTCAATACTTCTCATAATCCAATGAAAGTCCTGATAATTTTCTTGAAGAAATTTACTAACCTGCTTATCGTTTGTTGAAGAAAACCTTTGATAATATTCTTTATTGAAGCTAATCTTTGGCAAAACCTCATTAGACACACTTATAACGAAGGATTCTCCGTCCCATCTAATCAAGACATCAGGAACGATATAGGATGGCTTCTCTTGTTGAAAGGAAGCTGCCGGACGCGGATTTAATGTTTGAATGAAATCAAACACTTCTTGAATTTCCGTCATTTTTATTTGCAGCTGCTTTGATATCTCCTTCCATTTCTTTTCAGCAAAATCATTAAAATGCTCCGCAATAATTCTTTCCGCTATTTCGTTAGGCTTTTCCAATCGTTTTAATTGAAGCAGAAGACATTCCTGTAGGCATCGTGCGCCAATGCCCGCCGGCTCTAATCGCTGCAACAGCTTTAGCATGTCATAAACTTCATCCTCAGCGATGAGAAAGCGATCAGCCACTTCCTTTAATTCAGCCCGAAAGTAACCGTTTTCATCCAAGCAATCAATAAGATAATCGAAAACTTTTTCTCTCTCTTCACTAATTTCCGCAAAATCTAATTGTGACTTTATATATTCATCTAATAAAATTTCTTTTTTTCCAATTTGTTCGATCCAATTTTGTTTATCCTTTTCAACCTTTTTCCGCACCGATTTTGCACGATCGGAACGGGGGTCCATTGCCTGAACATGTCTGGATTCGATTTGTAATAAAGGATTTTCCAACGCTTTATGTTCAAGGAATTCAGAAAGCTCCAGTGCATTGTATTGCAGCAAGGCAATCGCCTGAGTTAGCTCTTGTGTCATTGCAAGCTTTAAAGTTTGCTGCTGCCATAACCCAGTTTGTAAATTCATCCTTCATTCCCCCCCTCACTCCATTCTACAATAAGACTGGGATTTCGTGTATCGAAATATATTCGCAATAACCTTTAACAAAAAAACAGCCCGGTTAGCATCGGGCTTTGTAGTTAATAATGGTTACATTTCCCTATTGAGAGGGTTGCTATATTTATATATAAATTCGCTTAAGTATCTAATGTCGTTTGGAGGATTGGGTTAAAGTTTATAACTTCCAAAATAACAGGAGTTCCTGCAGCAATTTCTGAACCTTCAGGAATAAATATGAGCAGGTTGCCTACCCCTTCTTCACCAGCTGTATAAGCAAAATTTTCCTCCATTTGTAATACGCCATTGATATACACATTAAAATAACTATTATTCATATTTAATGATGGTAATGAATCCACCTTATTCCCAGAGTCATCAAAAAAATCGGCTGCATCAATCTTCAATGAGTTACTTTCTCGTATAGGTTCTAATATTTCATAAAAAAAACGGGTTATTCTAGGAGATGTTGCAATTTTAGATTCAGCTGTAACAGCGAGCTTTATAATTTTAAGCCCCATAAAACATTCCTCCCTTTCATTTTCTACAACATATGTATAGAGTTAGGTAGAAGTTATAATAAGACAAGTTAATTTTTAAAAATGATATATATACCTATTTTTTTCACAAAATTCTTTAATCACCTATATAATATTTTATCTACAACTTTGGATTGATGATATTCGCTAGTAATATTGATTAATATCGTTTGGAGCGGGGTTTCTTGGAAAACTTTAAGCATTTACAATATTATCCACCTGCAACACTTTACTTTCCTACAATAAATCAACAGAAGTATTATATTAGTCCAAAAACGGTTAATACCTTTGAATTTTTCGCCATTTCCGACGGGAGGAAAAGAATCTTTACAGAAAAAGACTCGGAAAAAGGGTATGGTACACAAAAAATAATGGATCCAAGTAGAGTTTCTTATGTTAATCTTTTCATTAATGGTGTCTTACAGCCCAAAAACTGTTATGAAATACAAGAAGGCAAATTAATCCTTCAAACAGAGGACATCCCAATAAAAGGAACCCCTATTATTTTACAAATGGTAAAAATATAGGGGTTTTCTTTATATTATTTCTAAATTCAGTAATGGCAGGTTAATTTCTTTTGAATGCAATATCTATTTTATCAAATAGTTGAATTTTCCATTTCCCAAGTTAACAGCCTATACCATGTTCGTTTCTTTACCATATTGATATCTTATAAGTAAATCTAAGGAGAGGATCTATATGAGAATATTGCTAGCAACGTACTGGTCTGTTCCCCATTTAGGTGGCGTATGGAATTACATGTTGCAGTTGAGAAGAAAGCTTGAATCATGGGGACATACGGTAGATATGTTAGGCTACGATGAGGAAAACAGTTCTGTTTATATCGTAAATGAAAATCGTAAAGTAGACCGGGGCAAGTTACTCCCTTTATTGGAAGCGAAATTAAACAAACAGACTTACCCAGCTATATATGTAAATGAATTAGTAAAACATACAGAATTTCAACGATATGTTTATGAATTAAGTGCTGCTTATTTAGGCTTAGATAAATATGATGTGATCCATACGCAAGATATCATTTCAACCGCATGCATTAATCGTGTGAGACCTAAACATATCCCTTTAGTTGCTACACTTCATGGTGCTGTAGCACATGAAATAAGACATCAATTGACTACGATTCATAAATCAGATACTTCCTTTATGGCTAGAGCGTATTTTGATGAATTAGAACGGATTGGAGCCACATCAGCAGAAGTAACGATTGTTGCAAATGAATGGTTAAAAAATATCCTAACAAATGAGTTTCAAGTCTCAGAAGAACAAATCAAAGTTTTACACTACGGGTTCGAATCAGAGAATTTTATTAAGAAGATGAAGGTTAAATCTCCTATCAAGCGTCCAAAAGATAAAAAAGTAATCATTTATACTGGCAGATTAGTGGAACTGAAAGGAGTCCATCATTTAATTTCTGCTTTAAAGGAACTAAAACAAAAACGGAATGACTGGGTTTGCTGGATTGTTGGTAATGGGGATAAGCAAGAAGAACTAATTGTCCAAAGTAAGGTTCATGGTTTGGATGACGATGTTCTATTTTTTGGAAAAAGAGAAGATATACCTTCCTTATTAGATAAATCGGATATTTTCGTACTTCCAAGTCTTTTAGAAAATCAGCCTTTATCTGTAGTTGAAGCTCAAATTGCTGGCAAGGCGATTATCGTAAGTGATGTAGGAGGTTTGCCAGAGATTGTCGAGCACGGTGTTACTGGGCTGATTACTCCAGCAGGAGACATTCAAAATCTATGTAAAAACTTAAATTTATTACTTGATAACGAAAACTATAGGAAAACACTGGGTTCAAACGCGAAAAAATGGGGAATGACTCATTGGTCTATTGATAATGGGGTAAAAAGATTAGTGGAAATCTATAAGGATGCCATTTCAAAAAGAAGGAAGGACGTGTAGAATGGTACGCCTTAAGCACCTTCTACTTGTATGGTTATCATATGTAAAGCTTTGGTGGGGAAAATTATGGTGGAGAAAAAACAAACAAAAGCAAATCATACAGCCGCCAGATGATCAATTAAATGCCTTTTTAATCAATTCTGATGAGTACAATTCATTGTTTTCTACACCTGTATCGAATCCAGACTTATTTGTTCGCAGCACGGAATGGGAAACGATTATGAAATCTGTTCCTACAGGGTTTGTCATGCCAAATCCTTATACAATTCGAATGTTACGAATAATGAGTGGGGATTCATATAATTCCTTTTTTAATAAAAAATATCCAACTCCAGATCTGATTGTTGATACTCAGGTTTGGAATTCAATAAAGAATGTTATGCCGGACAATTTCAACATACCTAACCCTACATTGGATCAGGTTTTTTATTCCATGGAATCAGATTTCTATAAATCTCTCTTTATCAATTCCGAAAAAGCATCACCTACTTTTGTTGATCCAGAGATTTGGCAGCCTGTTAAGGATTCAGTACCTCAAAATTATCAGCTTCCGGCTCCTCCGTATACTGAAGAGATTTTTAAGTCTATGGAAAGCAAATACTATCAATCCTTATTTTCATCAGATGTGCCAACTTTTGAAACATTTGTAGATCCGAGTGTATGGGAACCAATTAAAAAAATTTTGCCTGATACCTTTACAATTCCAAATCCAAATAGTGTTGAAACCTTTGAATCTATGACATCTAAAAATTATCATTCTTTATTTTTATTTCAAGGGCTAAATAAGGATTTATTGGTTGATCATACAGTTTGGGAACCACTTATGAAAACACTTCCTGACACCTATAAACTTCCTGAATCTCTAGTTATAGATTTAACTAGCAGGAAGGCAATAGATACAAAGTCCTTGCATTGAATTTTCGTAGCTCTTAAATTTTGTTAAAAGAAATATCAATATTGAGTAGGAAACTCGCTTAAATTTTAGCGAGTTTTTTCAAGTTTACCATCTTTGAGAGCCATTAGCTTTGAGAAGCTTTTTCTTTTCACGAACCCTCAAAACTTGACATTCATCATTTTGCATAGTGCTTTGGGATTTGCAAAAAGTTAAAAGCATAATCTATTTTTTTATATCACGTACACTAGTTTATACAATTTACCTTTAACGGAATAAGATAATTAGAAAAATTAAGAGGAGAGTGAAATATGAAGGTATTAGTTACAGGGGGAGCTGGCTTTATTGGTTCTCATTTGGTTGAAGCTCTTATATCAAAAGGGTTTGAAGTACACATTTTAGATAACCTCTTAACTGGAAGTACAAAGAATGTGCACCCTTCCGCAGTTATCCATATGGAAGATATACGGTATGAAAATGCAAAAAATATTATTATTACGGAAAAGCCAGATATAGTATTTCATTTAGCTGCTCAGGCGGATGTTGGAAAATCGATAAATGAACCTAATTTTGATGCTAGTGTCAACATCAATGGAACGATAAATATTTTGGAAGCAAGTTGTAAAGCTGGTGTGAAAAAGGTTATTTTTTCTTCGACATCTGCTGTCTATGGTGCGATTAAAAGCAATGTAATTTCTGAGGAACATACAACTGTGCCCATCTCATTTTATGGAAATTCAAAATTGAGTGCTGAATTCTATATACGTTTATTTTATAAGCTGTATGGTCTTCCGTTTACCATTCTTCGATATGGAAACGTCTATGGACCTAGACAATTAGCAAAGGGAGAAGGAGGGGTTGTAGCAATATTTCTTGACCGTATAAAAAATAGAAAATGCTTAACCATTTATGGGGATGGGGAACAAACAAGGGATTATATATATGTAAAGGACATCGTAAATGCCAATTTAGCTGCAATAGAACATGGGAACCAAGAGACGCTAAATATAGGTACATCAAAAAAGACATCCGTCAATCAGTTAATTAACTACCTAGAAACAATACATTCCTCCAAATTTGACACAGTACGAGTGGAAAGTAAAAAAGGTGACATCAAACATAGCAGCCTTGATAATAATAAAGCGATTCAAACACTTGAATGGAGACCAATGTTTGATCTCTACGAAGGCTTAAAGGAAACCTATGAATTTGTTATGGGAGGAAGGATAAATCAAATGTAAAGAATCTGGGTCAAATAGTCCAACAGGATGTAGTATTTTTTCTACATTTCAATAAGAGTAGTCTTAAACAAAAGGAAAAGGAGTTGAATAATTAAATGAGCTTAGAAGAAATAAAAGGGAAATATGATGCAATTTATAGTTTAGGAGATGTTTGCCTTGCAGCACTACAACTTAGAAAAAATAATTTAAGACCCTTTGCAGGACCACTTGATTGGATGTCATCTCCTAATTTATCAGATGTTAGTCGTCTTTTGAAAAATAATTTTATTGGTTTCATGGATATGCCAAATTTAATGCCAACAGCATATTCTACGGGTGTCGATACAATTGAACAGTACCTTGTTGTGCATGATAAAGCCTATAATATTGTTTCAAGCCATGATTTTAAGGCAGACAGAAATACATTAAGTCATCTGGCAACTTATCCTGAAGTTAGACAAAAACTTGACAGACGAATTCAACGTTTTCTAGAGATGATGGAAAAGAGTAAACGAATCCTGTTTATTAGAACAGAAGGAGCCTTTAATGATGTATTAGAACTAGAATCAGTATTATCACAATTAGTAAAAAAAGACTTTAATATTCTTATTGTTAACCATTCTTACGTCAATAGTATGGTTGAAAAAGAATGGCCGTTGGAGAGAGTCTGTATTGTTGAGTTGCCAAACAGAGAAATATGGAGTAGCAATGATCATTATTGGAAAGAGATTTTTGAGGGTATTACTATAAATGTTTAATAAGCTGGGGGTTTATACGAATGTTCAATAACGCGGTCATATTGGTAACTGGTGGGACTGGCTCATGGGGATATGAGCTTATACGTCAGTTATTAACTTATAATCCGAAGAAAGTTATTGTTTTTTCTCGAAACGAAGATAGACAAGTAAAAATGAGAAGGGAAATTGAGGATCAGAGATTACTCTTTTGTATCGGGGATATACGGGACCGGGATGCATTATTTCAAGCCTGTAAAAATGTAGATTACGTATTCCACCTAGCAGCATTAAAGCATGTCCCAATTTGTGAAGAATCTCCTTTAGAAGCAATTAAAACAAATATAATAGGCTCACAAAATGTTATAGATGCTGCTATATTTAATGAAGTAAAAAAGGTGATTAATGTATCAACTGATAAGGCAGCTGACCCCTCTAATTTTTATGGCTTTACAAAGGCAATCGCAGAAAAATTAATGGTACAGGCCAATCAGTTAACTTCAAAAACGAAATTTGTTTGTGTAAGAGGCGGGAACGTTCTTGGAACAAACGGAAGTGTTCTCCATTTATTTATTGAACAAATTAATAAAAAAAATGAACTTACCATCACTGATAAAAGAATGACAAGGTTTTTTTTAACCCCTGAAGACTCCGTTAAGCTGTTATTAAAGGCTGCTGTTGATGGAAAAGGTGGAGAAATCCTTGTTATGAACATGCCAGCATGTGAAATCATTAAGTTAGCCGAAGTTTTAATAGACCATTATGAAAAAGAAGTTAAAATAATTGAAACTGGCAGTAGACCTGGTGAGAAACTTTACGAAGTTCTTATTGCCCAGAATGAAATAGAACGCACCGTTGCCTTTAATGAAGATTTCCTAGTAGTTCTTCCTACAATTAACATACTGGATATTTGGGAGCAGTACGCAAACTACCCTAAAGTTGGCAAAGCATCTTATAATTCAATGGATAATTTAATGACACATGAAGAAATAAAAGAGATGCTAGCTGAGGCCAATTTTTTAAATGATATTTAAAATCGCACATTCCCTCCTATACTACTTCTTCATCAAGTCCGTTTAATCAATAGGTTTTGGTTTTGGTTTTGGTTTTGGTTTTGGTTTTGATATGGGTAATTTGTGGACAGGAAGTGTGCGATTATCAATATCTAAAACAAAAGATCAGCATTGTTATTTTTAATATTTGTTTATACCTAGGACAAAATCTTTGTTAAGTGAGGACAAATTCCTTCTGTGTAAAATGGAAATTAGTTTGTTTTAGAGGCTAATCTATCAGATTTTTCACCAACTTAGATAAACTTTTTTTGGGAGGGATAATATGAGTCCACAGTTGCTTATCACCGGGGCAAACGGTTTTACAGGACAACATGCATGTAAACATTTTACAGATTTGGGTTATGACATCATTGCGACTACAAGAAACAAAACCCTGATTGGAGATAAAAATGTAAAAATAGTGCAGTGTGAATTAACGAATAAAAATGAGGTAAATGTTTTAATAAAGAAAGTAAAACCTGATTTTTTATTACATTTAGCAGGACAAAACCATACAGCTAATTCATGGAGAGATCCCATTTCAACATTAGAAGCAAATATGTTATCAACAGCCTATTTAATTGATGCCATTCGACAAGAACAGCCTTACTGTAAAATGTTGATTGTTGGATCTGCTCTTCAATTTGACCCTACCAACTTCTCCACTCTCTTACATCCCTATAGTCTTAGTAAAACACTCCAAGTACAAGTTGCTCAAGCATGGCAAACATTATATAAATTGAATATTGTTGTTGCAAAACCTTCAAATTTAATTGGGCCAGGCCCTTCAAATGGAGTGATTTCTATCTTTGCATCAAACATTGCTGAAATGGAAAAGAAGAGGTTGGAGGATGTCTTGACAGTTAACAACTTAAATACGAGACGAGATTTTTTAGATGTTAGAGACGCTGTATGTGCATACGAGATTATCTTAAACAAGGGAGAATCTGGGGAAGTTTATGAAGTTAATTCTGGTAAAAGTCATTCATTAGGTGAGATTATTCAAAAATACAAAAAGTTAACAACGGTTGATTTTAAGGTGAAATCTCTTTCAAATGATGAAGATGAGCAATTTAAGGAAGTAGACCCTTTAAAGCTTCTTCAATTAGACTGGCGATCAAAGTTTTCAATTGATACGTCCTTAAAGGATACCCTTAGTTACTTTCGTTATCATGTAAATGTAAACGAAACACTCAAAAGAAATCTGAAAAGTTAAAAATTCCAGCTCTAACGCTTCATGGACTAAGGCACTCACGCGTGCATTTTACTTTACCGAAAAGTGTCAATTTAGTTTGTATCAGAACGGCTTGTTCATGCCGACATTGATACGACTTTAAGACACTATGCACACGTAATAAAAGAACTACGCATAGAAAATACAAAAAACACAATTAACACCTTTGAGGAAATGGCACTTGTGTAAAAAAATGTGTAAAAAAAATCTAAAACTAATCGTTTTTAAGCGTTTTCTCACATATCTAAAATCAAAGGAAAACACCCCGAAACACTGATACATCAATGTTTCGGGGTGTCTTCATGAATCATCAAAATGAACTAAACTCAACTCAAAAACGCCCTCGGAGGGAATCGAACCCCCATTACAAGAACCGGAATCTTGCGTGCTATCCGTTACACCACGAGGGCATGATCCTAGCGAACTGGCATAATATGATAAGATATTGTTTTACACATTCAAATAAGTAAAACAATACGTAAACTTTATGCGGTACGATTATATATTATAGGATAGAATCTTAGACATTGCAAGGAAACTTTTGTTTAAAAACCGATGTAGCGGGTATGATGGAATTAGAAATGTTTTCGAACAAAATTTATACCTCTTCATGTCAAATGTTTGACCTTTATTGACCATCAGTGTATCATGAAACTAAAGAAACTAAATTCGTTTAGACAAAAACGCACCTTGATTTTCATGGGAATTTCGTCGGCGAATGTGTATTGCTTTACCCTTATTTTTAAAGGAGGAATTAGAAAAATGAACTTAATCCCTACAGTTATTGAACAGACAAACCGCGGAGAGCGCGCATACGATATTTACTCCCGACTTTTAAAAGATCGAATTATCATGCTCGGCAGCGCGATTGACGACAATGTTGCCAACTCGATTGTCGCACAACTATTATTCTTAGAAGCTGAAAACCCTGAGAAAGACATTACATTGTACATTAACAGCCCTGGAGGAAGCATTACTGCTGGTATGGCGATTTATGACACAATGCAATTTATTAAAGCAGATGTTTCAACGATTTGCACAGGAATGGCAGCTTCAATGGGTGCTTTTCTTCTTGCTGCTGGTGAAAAAGGAAAACGCTACGTTCTTCCAAATAGCGAAGTCATGATCCATCAGCCACTTGGTGGAGCACAAGGTCAAGCAACAGAAATTGAAATCGCAGCGAAACGAATTTTGTTCCTTCGTGATAAATTGAATACGATTCTTTCTGAACGAACTGGACAGCCACTTGAAGTCATCGCAAAGGACACTGACCGTGATAACTTCATGACAGCTGAAAAAGCTGTTGAATACGGCCTAGTAGATAAAATTATTTCACGCAAAGTTGAAAATAACAAAAAATAACACAGAAACGGTTCATCAAAAAGCACATGCGCTTCTTTTTAAAAGCACATGTGCTTTTTTAGTGCAATATTTCTAGTGATATCAAGCAACTTTTTGATTTTATCTAGCACATTTTTAAATTTATCGGGTAACTTTTTATTTTTATCTAGTAAATTCCCAATTTTATCGAGCAATTCACTTTTCCGAAGATGAATCGGCATCTGCATTCTTAAGCAAAAATAAAAAAAGCCTGGAATATCTCCAAGCTTAAGTCATTAATTTTCCTGCTCGATATACTTGCACAATTCTTCGAATGCCTCAGCCTCGTCCTTACCGTCTACAATTAATGTAATGACCGATCCAGCACTAATGGCAAGACTCATTAACCCCATAATGCTTTTCGCATTTATTCTTTTTCCGTCTTTTTCAAGAAAAACATCAGATGAAAACCGATTTGCTTCTTGAACAAACAATGCTGCTGGTCTTGCCTGCAAACCTGTTTTCAATTTAACTTCAACTTGCTTTTCAATCATTTCTCACAAACCTCCCTAAAATTAATCAGATTCCTTTTTTCGTTCATTATCC
>JAEWDX010000207.1 GCA_023389895.1 Bacillota bacterium | reverse complement strand
AGAGCATAGTGCAGATAGCTTTACATACTTTGTGCTAATGGATACCAACATGACAAAGTTTGCAATAAGAAGTGTTCCTAATAATCCCATAGCAAATATAATCATTATCGCCGTACCTATGCTAATGTTGTACAAACAGGTACGCCACAATACTTGTGCTGACATTCCCCAACCGTGAAGAGATGCATATATACCATTTAATATGAGGATTGTTGCGATAAATATAAAATAGACTGCAATGGAAAATAGATTTCCGGCGATAACCTTTGCATTCATAATTTTCTTTCTACCACATGCACTTGCCAAAGTAATTTCATCAATTCCATTTCGACTATCCTTTGAAAACACTCCACATAGGACAAATGACAAAACAATCAAAACAAGCCAGTATTGCTTTGTAAAATCAAAGATTACCTTTTCAAGCCCTAAATAGTAGGAAACTTTAAACGGAGTTTTTAAAGAATCCACCTTGTTGTCTATTTTCTCAAGTTGTTCGTCCGTGTACTGAAACCACATAAATTCATTTCTGTTTTTAACAAGCTTCTGCTGGTTTCGGATAACCTCCTTTACTCCCTCTTTATACTTCTCATAAAACTTTTCCTCTGATTTTAGGTAATCATAATCAAAACGCATAGAAAAGTTACTTGTTTTTTCAAGGTCAGCAGGGAAGTTTAGCAAATAACTCGCAATATTAAAACGCATCGTATCCATACCAAACCTATGAGAAAAATTTTTCTTTTCAATGCTGGATTCAAATTCCTTCACGAAATTATCCAAGTAATTTTGGTCTACTTGCCCCTCAAATTCCTTTGATTCTTCTTTTAATGACCAGTATGAACCAACACCGGCTACTTTTTTACCTGAACTTGTTATGACTGAATTTTCATAATAAACGTAATATACCCCTGCCATTATCATTAAAAGAAAAATTAATGAACTAACTGTTATTATGGTAGTTTTACTCCAAAGCTTTTTAAACTCATAAAATATTAGCTTTTTCATCTGGGGCTTACTCCTTATAACTAAGCCCATCATGAATAACCTCCCATGGACTCTCTTTTGACTCTCTAACTAATACGAGATAGCTATAAACACCATCTTCGGCAGTTTCATACTCCATCAGTAGAATATTTTCGTTTTCATAACCTGCTGCCACACCCTTGTCATCGTCATCATAAATTGCATTCATTCTTGGGTCGATGCACTGAGCAACATCATAACCATACTTTCGCTCTGGAACTTTAACCTCATTTTTTAAATATTCGTGGATAAATTCCCAGAATTCTTCTGTCTCAAAGTCGCTAAATTCAGGACGGTTTTTTGTTTGTCCCGGAATTGTTGCGTCAATCATTGCAAGAGCTGTGGTCCCGCCACCAACTTCTACTTTATAACTATCTGTTCTGTACTTTCTCATTTCTGCTAATGTTTTATCAAGTTCCGAATCCTTTTGTGCCTCTGGTAGTCTTTCAACTTCACCCATATCCATTGTGTTTAAGTTTTCTTTTCGAGAACTACACCCTGTAAACAATGTCATACTAATTACTGCTATCATAATAATGGCTAATACTTTTGGTGTTTTCATTTCTTAATACCTCCAATTTTGTTATCGCCAAACATACATATAATAGTCTTCTAGATTAGGTTCCAGCGATTTATTATCAACCCCGTCGTAAACTTCCCCTGCATAGCGTACACGAATATATTCAGCTTCTTGCTTACGACGAATTATTTGCCTTGATTTACTTAATTCAAAGAATATCTCTTGCGTAACCAATGTTTCCCACACCTTTCCACGAATGGAAGAAACCATAGAGTTTATTTCGCCTTCCTGCAATATTTCGCCAGTTTTAATCACAATTAAATTGTTTGCGATTGCTTCTATGTCAGAAACGATATGAGTGGATAAAATGACAATCTTATCTTTTGACATACTGCTTATAATGTTTGCAAAACGTATTCTTTCCTTAGGATCAAGACCCGCCGTAGGCTCGTCAAGGATTAGTATTTTCGGATCATTGAGGATTGCTTGTGCAATACCAATTCTTCTTTTCATACCGCCCGAAAAAGCACTTACCTTTTTATTGGCAACATCCGAAAGATTAACAAATTCAAGTACTTCCGGAATTTTAACCTTTAAGTCTTCTTGGGAGATGCCCTTTAATGCCCCCATGTATTCCAAAAAATCTTTTGCTGTAAAGCTGGGATACACATTAAAGTCTTGGGGCATATATCCGACAACACCTCGGTACTCTTCATCTAATGCTATAATATCCGAGCCATTAAAACTGATGCTTCCTTTCGAGGCAAAATCCACAGTAGTCAGAATACGCATTAAAGTGCTTTTGCCTGCACCATTTTCTCCAAGCAATCCATAGGTTCCGGAATTCAATGTAAGATTGATATTTTTAAGTGCATCTTTATCTCTATAACTTTTATAGAGATTTTGTATTTCCAATTCCATTAGAACTCTCCCTTCTTGAAATAAAAACTATCCCCTCTTGACAAAACCATTTTATCAAGAGGGGATAGTTCATGTTTTAATATAAAGTTGATAATTTATTGAGATTTTCTGTAGATAGGATAAATTGATAGCACACTATTCTGCATTTTGCATTTCAATTGTGATGGTTGTATAGTTATTGTCGCTATTTGCATAAATAGTACCATCATGTAGTGTGATAATATCTTTTGCAATTGCAAGCCCTAACCCAGAGCCGCCGGTAGCACTCTGTCTGGCTACGTCTAAACGGCTAAACTTGTCAAATATGGTATTTAACTTATCCTGCGGAATACTTCCTTGATTTCTAAAACAGATTTGTGTTTTACTTTCTTTTTGTTCTGCCGATATTTCAATTATGCTTTGGGGCGCACTGTATGCAATTGCATTTTTCAAAAGGTTATTAAACACCCTTGCCATTTTTTCCGAGTCAGCATAGAGATTCAAATCTTGTGGAATGTTTAACGACACTTTTTTTTCACCTGCTGTAAGCTGCGGATAAGACTCATCAACAATTTGCACCATCATATAGCATAAATCAATTTGTTTCTTTTTCAGAGGAACAGAATGTAGGTTATACCGTGTGATTTCAAAAAATTCATTGATTAATTTTTCAAGGCGATATGCTTTTTCTAAAGTAATGTTGATATATTTGCACTTCTGTTCTATTGGCATATCCGGTGTTTCATCGAGTAAACTCAAGTATCCAATTACTGATGTTAAAGGTGTTTTAAGATCGTGTGCAAGATAAACAATCAAGTCATTTTTTCGTTTTTCAAGCTTACGTTCAACCTCTGAACTTCTCTCTAAATCTGTTTTAATTTGATTCATAGTATCTTCCATAAAATGAAGCTCAGGAGACATTGTAATTTTTTGTTCTCTATTCGCAATGCCATTCACACCTTCTATCATCTCATCAAAATATTTTGTAAACCAAGACAGAAACACCTTATAGAAAATGGCAAATAGCAAAATAACCGTTCCTATAATGATAAGCTCATAATATTTGCGGATGTTGTAAACATACATAAGCCTTGCTGATTCCCAATCCTCATCAAAAATATTGCTAATCATGTTTGTGAGAATATTTCCAATTTCCCCTTGACCAATTGATCTGATAAAAAATACAATTGCAATTGCAACGATAAACAAGCCCAGTGTTTGAAAAAATATCTTATCAACAAGCTTTTTATATGGCTTTTTGTTTGACTTACTATTTTTCAAGTTTATAGCCAACTCCCCATACTGTTTTTATATATTTAGGATTTTCTACAGAATCTCCTAGTTTCTCACGCAGATGCCTAATATGAGTTGTTATCGTGTTATTTTTTTTATCAAAATATTCATCACCCCAGATCCTGTGAAAAAGCTGTTCAGAATTAACTACATTCCCATCTTCTTCACATAATATCTGTAAAATTAAAAACTCAGTTGGAGTAAGAGTTATAGGGGTTCCGTCTAAGATTGCTTCATGTGTCTTTACATTTACGGTAAGTCCACGGTGCGTCAACAGATTGTCAGGTTCAATAGACTCTGAATTGTATTTTGTATATCTGCGAAGTTGTGCTTTTACTCGTGCGATAACCTCCAGTGGTCGGAACGGTTTAGTGATATAGTCATCTGCCCCAAAAGTAAGCCCTATGATTTTGTCACTCTCTTGGTCTTTGGCGGTTAGCATAATAATAGGGAATAAATGTATTTTTCGTATCTCTTGACACATAGAGAAACCATCTCCATCTGGCAGCATGACATCTAAAATAGCTAAGTCCATTTTAGATTCCTGTACACATTTCATTGCTTCCTTTGCAGAATAGAATTTGAATACAGTATAATTTTCATTCGTCAAATATATTTCAAGCAAATCTGCAATTTCTTTTTCATCGTCTACGACAAGTATATTTATTGGCATGACATATTCTCCTATAATAATATTAAATAATAATTATACATCTTTCTATTGGTTTCAATTTGATTTTTAAATTCATATTTTATTGAGATTTTCTTAAGATACAGATTTATGTATAGTTATTAGAAACAAAAAAAGTATTGGATGTAAGCCAAAGAAGAACTCTTTTCTATTATGAGCAGAGTTCTTCTTTTTAAAAAATATATGAGGGATAAATGATGAAAAAAAAACTTATCAATCTAAATGATAATAAAATCTTCCTTACATGGGTTTCGAGAATAATCAATCTTTTATTTCTTTTTTTATTTACATTATTACTTTCTTATGTGGTAGAAACAGAAATTGAAAGAGAATCGTATATGTCAAAAGACTTAGGTATTGCCGCAGGTATTTCTGCAATATCTTTGTATTTTTTGTATGATAATAATCTAAAGAATTCAAGAGCCTATCTATATAAGGATATTCTAAATATGCTTTTTTCCTCGATGGGCTTACTATTTGTAGGAGTTCTGTATAACAAATACCACACATTTCCTTTTATTTTGGTTTATCTAGTGAGTGTAGCCATCCACATTCTTTTAAACTATGCATTCATTCTTTATTTCAAACGAAAAGACTTGGAATATGAAAATATCTGTATTTTTGTAGTTCCTTTTTCGATAGTTCTTAATATATTGTTAATAATATTTTTGTAGCTCCTTTTTCATCAATTTTTAATTTATGGTCAAATATTCCAAAGTAAATAATCAGGCTTTTACCACTTAAAAGGAATAATCAAGATATTCGCTAACTGTACAGCTGGCGAATATCTTGAAATAAGTCTTTTGATGCATTCGGGTTGCTTCTTGGAATTCGCATAATGAATACTTACTCCACCACCAATATACGAGGGGATGTCTTCGCAATTACCCTGGACGATAACCAGGAGCCCGTCCCAGCCGAGACGATGCTTACAAAAGCGACGCCGATAATACCGCCCCAATGCATAATCAGAGGCAATTCCATGATCCCATAGGACGACAATATATTTTCCAGCAGGATAGGCAGGACGTAAACTCCAACGCATATGCCGAGTATCGCGCCAATGACAGATAATGCGACGATCCCTTGAGCTATGGAGAGTCTAATTCTGCCCGATGTCAATCCAATCGATTTGTAAATGCCATAGGTTTTATTTTCCTTTCTAATCGATATGCGACAAATGATATAAATAATAATGCAAGTGACAACAACAAATAACAATCCCATCATACTCATAGGTAACACAAGTATGCTGACCGCCTCTTTAAATACCGAATCTATCAATGTTTTCTGTGTTACTGCGGAGAGCGATTCCTGATAATTCTCATTGATATCGCGTACCACTTGATCAGCCTGAGAGCTATCATTCAGGTTGATCAGACATTCTTCTGCATCGTTGAGGTCAAAAGGATCCAACTTAAGCACATCCTCCGTTATTCTTGCGGAATAGGACATATTGGAGATGGCTTGATAAATTCCCGTAACGAGAAGCGAATATTTCTTCCCATTGATATATACCGTTATCCAATCACCGATATTTTTGTTAAGCTTCCTGGATACATTGACGCCGATAGCAATTTCGTTCCCATGACGGGGGTTGGCACCTCTTAAGGTGGAATACCCCAAATCATCATAGCTTCCGTCGGTCACACCGATATAGATATTCATGGACGGGATATCGGAATGTTCGGGGTCCTCTGATTTTTCCGAAGGAATCACTCCCGTCACATCCTTAGACCAGCCGAAATTTTTGATTCTTGGATCGGACAGCAGGTCTTCTTCAAAGTGAGCACGTGAAAAGGCTGCTTTATTAAAAACTTCTACGGCAACATGTGAATTATCATACCCCCATGCGGACGCCGTTTGTTGAATCGAATGAACACTGTATAACAACACAAATCCAAATACAAGAACAGCTGATGTGATCAAGGTAAGAATCAACATCAGGATAGAACCTTTCACATTCTTCAACAGATTGCGCAGGCCAATAACCAGCATGACGGGAAGATGATCAAATCCTGCCGGGCGGCTTCCATTCGAACCTAAGCGCCGTACTCCTTTGCTGCTGTCCGATTCGGACATGCCATATCGGATCGCTTGCACGGGCTGTACCGAGCGGGCTTTGTTCGCGTAGAACAACACACACAGGATAACCAGGGCGAGAACAGATATACCGACAGCTAGAAGCGTAGGATTCCCCTGCATCAATAATTCCGAACGGCTTGTTTTTAAAGATGAGAGTGAGCTCTCCACGATGACCTTAGATAAAAATCGACTGGCAGCTAACCCGGGGATAATCCCGATTATCGCTAGAAAAGTATATTGAAACAAATAGGTCCCAATGATTCCAAAAGAGGATAGACCGCAGGATTTCAATACCCCAATCGTTCTATAATTCGCCAGTATCGCATCGGAAATTGTAAACCCGATCGTGAACAAGGCCACAAGCAGCATGACAGCTCCAAGAAAAATCATAACGAATCCGATCACTTTATTCATAATCAGATAAAAGGAAGATATCGATTCAAATTCGATTTTAGATTCCAGATATGGCGTGCCGGACTGCTGCTCAAAGCGATTCCAATACTGTACATTGGTATCGTAATCACCAAAGCGAAGCCCCATCATATACATATCTTTTCCCTGTAATGACTGAAACTTTTCTTTATAATCCTGCGTGTTCATCCAAATACGGGCGTTTCTTGTGAAAGGAGCGCCGAAAGGAATGTCAACAACAACCGCCCCTATCTTCAACTCAAAGGTGCTCTTGCCCGTTTTAAAGTTTATCTTATCGCCTACGGTAATTCCATTGGAATAAGCCAGCGAAGTCGGAATCCATATCGTTCCAGCCTCAGGAGCACTTCTCCTATCTCCCTCTGCCCAGATCAGCTTATCGACCGTAAAAGGAAGTTGGGGAGTGTCCATCATAAACATATAGATATTATTTATTTCCTTACCCTGATGGGAAATTCCGGACAAACTGCGATACGGGATCAGCTCAGACGCCGTAACTCCTGGCTGCTCATCCCACCACCGCTTGAATGTTTCCGGATCATGCAGACCATTTTCCAGCATGAGCATTTGATGAGAACCATTCGCTTTCGTATGCATGTCTATAAATAAGTTTTGTGTATTTAAGATAACAATCATTGCTGTTGACAGCAAGAGCGTAGATAACAGGATGAGCACCATCATAAGCCCATTCTGAAGCTTCTTCGCTCTTAGATTAGATAAGAAAAGAGTCCAGACCGCGTTCACCGGCGTTACTCCTTTCCTGACACATAAGAAAAGATAATATTTTCTCGGTCCTGAATATTGTCATTGTTGGATTGATACTTATCAAATTCCAAAATGCCGCCCACCTTGCCGTCTCGGATAAAAATGAGCCGATCCGCTCTGCAAGCCGCTTTGATATCATGCGTAACCATAACAACCGATTGCCCTTGACGATTCATAGACGTTAAAATATCCAAGATTGCCACGCCTTGATCGTAATTTAAGCTGCCTGTCGGCTCATCCGCAAAAACAATATCCGGATCATTAATCAGCGCCCTGGCGATAGCTGCACGCTGCTGCTGCCCTCCTGAAGCTTGGACAGGTAAGCGATTATGCAGGCTGTCGATCTTCATCGCCTCCATAAGGGAATAAGCCTTTTTCTTCACTTTATATTTCTTATAGCCTGCAATATAGCCTGGCATTGCAATATTTTCCGCAAACGTAAGATCAGGCACCAGGTTAATTCCTTGATAAATAAATCCAATTTTCCGTGTTCTGAAGTCCCCCATTTCCTTCTCACTATAGGTGTCCATGCGCTGTTCTTGATAGTACACCTCTCCAGCCGTCACACTATCCAATCCGCTAAGAAGATAGAGCAAGGTAGATTTTCCCGAACCAGAATTACCCATAATGACCGTAAAGTCTCCTTGGTAAATTTCGATATCCAAATTTCGAATCGCATGATATTGTTCACTGCTAGTGGAATAGGTTTTACATAGGTTTGTTCCCCGAATTATCGTTTTTTTTGCCATATAAGCCCTCCTTCATTTCAGTATACTTGAAATTGTAAAGGGCTTTTCTTACATGCAGCTTATCAAATTATTAATAAAGTCTTACAGCTCTCCTTAACATAATGGAATAGAAAAATAAAAAACGGTTCCTTGACCCGATGCGCTTTTAAAGGAAATCGTGCCCTTATGGGCTTCGATAATATATTTGCATATGGACAAGCCCAATCCTGAACCCTCATTCTGAGCTGCACCTGAATAGCTGTTCATCTGTCCTTTAAAATAACGTTCAAAAATAAACGGCATGTCCTGTGAGAGAATTCCTTTGCCGGTATCAGCGATCGTGAAGGTTAACTGATCCACTTCCTGTTCAATGTCAATCCGAATGGTACCGCCTGGGGAAGTATGTTTCAGGGCATTTGCGATCAAATTGGAGATAACCTGCTCCAGCCGCTTCGCGTCCACATGGATGAGCACATTAGGAATTTCGATAGGCTCGATAAAAGTAATACCAGCGGTACGGATGGAATGACCGATCGGCTTGATCATTGACTCCAAAACATCTCTACTATACTGTTCGGTTGGATGGACCGAAATTTGCCCCAATTCCTTAAGTGCATGCAAAAGCAAATCATCCAAAAGCACAGTCATTTTTTGGCTGTTGGTTTGCATCACTTGAACGTATTCCATCACCGAGTCCATATCCGGGCAAATCCCGGCACGTATCGCTTCCAAGTATGCTTTTACCGTTGTAAGCGGGGTTTTGAGTTCATGGGACAGATTCGAAATCAGCTCTTTCTGGGCTTTATCTTGCTCATCTCTTCGTTTGCTGAGATGCATGATTTCCAGCCTCATCTGATCGAACATGGCGTATAATTCCCCGATTTCATCCATGCGGCCATAATCAGCCTTATGCCCGTAATCTCCTCTCAAAATGACCTCCGAATAGTATTTTAAATTTTGAATTGGACGAATAGCATCACGATTGATTTTCCTTCTAAGAAACCACAACAGAAGGAATACGATCAGTAAGCAGGAAATGATCAGGATGGAAGGAAAGAGAGGGATAGGATGTGAGGTTTGATTCCCAACAAGTGCTTCCGGTACTGTAAAAATAGCGATTCCGACTTGCGATTCTGTTTCCTGACTGATGACAGGAAAGGCGATTTCGAAAAATGCATCATTGGTCTTTGGAGTATATAAATCATAATGAAGAGCAGTCCTTACATCGATAGTCTCAAGTGACTTCTCAAGAGAAGAATCGAAAATAACCCTACCATCCAGTTGGGAAAATACAAGACTTATCCCGCTAGTTTCGCTCATCTTCCGTAAAGTTTCGTTTTTCGTCGGATTACTGGCCAAGTCGTGATAATTTTGTTCAAGGTACAACATCATCACGTTGACCATAATACGCACTTGCTTCATGACCTCGTTCTCGCTCATACGGGGCTTATTCTGAGTAAATTCCCACAACAAATAAACACTGCATCCCATGACAAGAACAAGACTTATCGATACGGCATGAATCCACTTTTTTATCCAACGGCTTAAATACATGGAATTATTCATCTCCAGACTTAACCCAAGCTGAATTTATATCCAACGCCCCATACCGTTTTAATAAATGTTGGGGCGGAAGGATCAGACTCCAGCTTTTCCCGTAATCTTCGAATATAGACCGTAATTGTGCTCTCGTCTCCTAACGAATCGTATCCCCATACAGCATCCAAAAGCTGACCTTTAGAGAACACTTGATTTTTATGCTTGGACAAGTAATACAACAGTTCAAACTCCTTCGCAGATAACGATATTTCTTGACCTTCTCTCATTACCTTATAGGCTTTCTTGTCAATGACAAGGCCTCCAAACTGAAGCAATTCATCGTGCACGGACCTGCTATCCATACTCCCTCTCCGCAAATGAGCCTTAATTCTGGCAACGAGCTCACTTAGAGAAAATGGCTTTGTCATATAATCATCCGCACCAAATCCAAGTCCAAGCACCTTATCCGTATCACTGCCTCTGGCACTTAAAATAAGAATAGGGGTGCTGTAATTGTCACGAATTTGGCGGCAAAGCTCAATACCGTCGATATCGGGAAGCATAATATCCAAGATAATAAAATCGGGAGACATATTGTCTATTGATTCCAGGCCTTCACAACCGTTTTCCGCAATCAAAACCTCGTAACCGTTAATGGTTAGGTAATCTTTTATAACACGGGAAATATCTTTTTCATCCTCAATAACGAGAATTTTCCTGGGCTGTTTCATTGTTAATACCCCACTATCTCTTGACAGATAATTCTATCGTACCCCAGATTGTCCATGGGAGCAATTTATAAAATATTAATAGACCTAATTTTCAAACAATGTCGGGCCCTTCATTGTTAAGGCATAAAATTAAGATTCATTACTAACTCAACTTTTTAAAAAAGGCACTGGATATCCCGAGGGCACTGAAAAAGTCCCTTCAAGTAGAAAAAGGTAGCTCAAATATTTTTAAGTATCGCAGAAACAGCCAAAAGTAACGGCTTGATTTCGATGAATACACGTAAGCCCGAAATATAAATCGAGTAGGAGGCACGTCACCGTGCCGACCTCTCTGAATTTTATTGCCTTATAAATCTCTAGTCATAGCTTCAAGACCGGTTCCTGCAAAGTTTACCGATTGATTAAATTCCCATGAAATACAGTTTTGTCATGATGTCCACCTTTTGAGACTCTAAGCGTTCAATTTATTTATTCTCATAAATAAAACTTAGTCATAAGCTTAACTTTTTATAAGTGTATTTATTTGCTCATCTATAGTATCCAGCCATGCTTTTCTTTGCTCATCTGAACTTATAATTATTTGGTCAAATTGTAATTCTCTATATCCTATGACCCATTTTTTGGTTAAATATTAAAGGTATAAATAAATATAACGCATATGCAAAAGACATCCATGCTGTAAAAGAAATAACCTGTGAATCATCTAATTTTGGAAAAACTATATGATGATTAGACAAAGAAAATGTGTCTAACGCTAAACCAATAATAGTACCAATTACACCGAACTTTAACGGTGCATTGTTTGTCTTATCGAATAAAAGATACACATATGTAACACCCCACAATAAAGCTGATGTTCCAACTAATAATAGGAAGATGCTGAAAACGAACTCACTCGTAACAGGACTGAAGAGAACGTGTTCTCCAAAAAACCTGAAAAATAATGTAGCAAATAACCACACTAAAACACCCCACATTGCCGTGAATAAATAGCCTTTCATTACTCATCCTCCTTACTTTCCAAAGTATTAAGCACGTTAACTAATTGATCGAATTCCCTGTAAGTTTTTTCAATTGGAAAATCTTTTTGTAATAATGCCTGTAATGCCAATCCGTCAACAATAGCATTTAATAAAATTCCCCATGTCTCAAGTGAAACCCCTTCTATCGGGGATTCCGTCCACAAGTTTGATAAATTCCCAGTTAGAGCCTTATTTTCTGTCATAATAATTTCGCCAAGTTTACCTTTTATTACCTCATTATTAAAACTTGAAGCAACCAATGAAAAAAATAATTTATGAAAATACGAATCATATGAACAACGGCTTTTAGCTGATGCAATAGCCTGCTCAATCATATATTCACTACTTTGAGATATTTCTTGCCAACTGGTTTCACAAATGTCCTGAACAATATCTATTAACAACTGTTCCTTCGTTCTAAAATGGTAATAGATTGTACCTTGTGTAACTCCAGCCGTCTCAGCCACTGCTCTTAATGTGAATTTTTCAATACCTTTATCAACCAAACACTCCTTTGCACATTTAATTAAATCGCCCTTACTTATCACATTTGGTTTTGCCATTTTATCATCACCTCTTAGTTATTCAACTAACTAACTATATGTTAACAGCTAAAAATAATCATTACAATCATTTCCTTGTTAAACTTATTATCCCACCAAATAATCCGATTTATGGTTAAAATGTTACTGAGCTATAAAAAAAGGAGATGACAGAAAGTCACGAAACAAGTAAAAATCTCTGCCATCATTAAACAATTTAAAGAGTTTATAGTGTTCAATAAATTAAAATCCGAGATGTTACTACGTTTTGTCGAGAAAATCGAAGTAACTGAAGATAAAGATGTTAAGATATACTAAAAGTTTACACAGGTTGATGGGTTATAACTTCCCGTCAATCATTTTTTAAAACTAACTGTGAAATGCACTCTACATGTGTTGAGTCAATAAATCCTTTAAATAGGAGGACAAACGTGAGTAATTGCTCACTTTGCTTCGCATATATTTATAATGCTAAAATTCCCCTCTTACGGATATATTCAAAAATCACTATGAATAAATTCTCTACGATCATAATGATAAAGTACGTTCACTTATCTTGACACCACGTTTGTTTAGTTTTTTTGATTTTAACTTCCATATCTTTGGCTTAACTAGCTCTATTCGTTTCATCTAGCTCATTTTTTACTTCAAAGTGAATAGATTGATCTTCTTTTAACCATTTTAGAAATGATGCAATCATTAAGCCCATCACAAACATTAAGGGTAACGCTGTAATAATGGTAAGGGTTTGTAAGGCATTTAATGCATCCCCGTACATTAATACGATCGCAATGCTCGTTAATAATACACCCCAGAATACTGATACCAGCGTACAGGCTCTTCACCGTCTTTTAAATTTTTTGACGCAACATCTGCTAGAGTATACGCACCTGAGTTCACAGTCGTTGCAAGGAAGATTGCCGCAACTAGAATATAGATGACTGTAACGACTCCCCCTAATGGAAAGGCTTT
>JAEWDX010000194.1 GCA_023389895.1 Bacillota bacterium | reverse complement strand
ATACAGAAGCGATTAGACGATTTTGGCGAAATAAGCATATAACAAAAATCGTGCTACTAATATTATTAACATTATTTTTGCTTACAATTTTATTTTTTGCTTTTTTAGCAGCAACTGCAAATGTTGAGTCATTGAAAGAGGGCTTGAATCAATCAACGATTATTTATGATAAAGATGAAGAAGTAGCTACAAAACTGGCAACAAATCGTGCTAAAGGAATCGCCGTCGATGGAATACCTGAGTCTGTTAAAAAAGCTGTTGTCGCTATTGAGGATGAACGCTTTTATCAACATAATGGTTTTGATGTAAAGGGAATTGCCCGTGCGTTTTTCAAAAATCTCTTTGCAGGTAGAATAACAGGTGGCGGGAGTACGCTTACCCAGCAGCTGACAAAGAATGCCTTACTTTCATCTGAAAAAACGTATAAACGGAAAATAGAAGAGCTATTTTTAGCAGTAGAGATCGAAAAAAAATATAAAAAAGATGAAATTCTACAAATGTATTTAAATCAAGTCTATTTCGGAAGTGGTGCTTGGGGAATTGAACAGGCAGCTAATAAATATTTCAATAAAAACGTGAGCGATTTAACGATTAGTGAATCCGCATTACTAGCAGGATTGCTCCAAGCGCCATCAGCTCTTGATCCATTTCGAAATTACGAGCGTGCTATGAATAGACGAGATGTTGTCTTAGGGAAAATGAAAGAATTAAACATGATAAATGAGGATGAATTTAATGCAGCTAAAGCGGAGAAAATTCAGCTTCAAGAAGGTAAAGGTGGTCTTGTTGAAAGAGAATATCCTTATTATGTCGATGCAGTTCTCGATGAGGCGATAAATAAATACGGTCTAACGCAAGAGGAGATCTTTACAAGGGGCTATCGAATATATACAGAGATGGATCAAAATATTCAAAGTGGCTTGGAACAAGTGTATGAGTCCAATTCTTTATTTCCAAAAGGAAGGAATGGTGTTCTTGTTCAAAGTGGAGCAGTTCTTCTTGATCCACAAACAGGAGCAGTACGTGGACTTGTTGGTGGACGAGGCGAACATGTATTTCGTGGCTTTAATCGAGCGACACATATTAAAGCTCAACCAGGCTCAACGCTAAAGCCATTAGCTGTGTACACACCTGCCTTAGAAGAGGGCTATCAGGCAACTTCATTATTGAAGGATGAGCCAATGTCATTTGGAAACTATCAACCAGAAAATGCAACAAAACAGTATACTGGTGAAATCGAGATGTATAAGGCTGTTGAAGAATCTTTAAATGTTCCGGCTGTTTGGCTTTTAGATAAAATCGGCCTTGAAAAAGGAATAGATGCCTTAAATCGTTTTGGGATCCCACTTGAGAAAGAGGATGAATATTTAGGTATCGCTTTAGGTGGTATGCATAAAGGAATCTCACCACTTAAATTAGCTGAAGCATATGCAACATTTCCAAATGGCGGAAAAAAACATGATGCCCATTTAATTACGAAAATTGTCGGTCCAACTGGAAATATCATTGTAAAAAGAAAGAAAGAAACGGTGAATGTAACGACGAAAACGACGGCAAATCAAATGACGTCAATGCTTCTAAATGTTGTTGAGTCAGGGACAGGAAAAGGAACGCAAATAAATGGCGTTCAACTTGCAGGAAAGACGGGTTCTACTCAGCTTCCATATACAGATATTAATGGAACAAAGGATCAGTGGTTTGTCGGCTATACTCCTAATCTAGTTGGTGCTGTTTGGCTAGGCTATGATAAAACGGATCGAGAGCATTATTTATCTAGCAGCAGCTCGAAAACGGTTGTCCCGTTATTTAAAGCGATTATCGAAAAAGCAGTTCCTTATATCGAGCAGAAAGAATTCTCTACTAAATCTGTTAATGAGAAGCTAAATGAAAAGGATTTTCAGGGTGAACTAGAACAGACGATTAAAGATTCAACTGAAAAAATAAAGAAGGAAATTCCGAGATGGAAAGAGAAATTAGATGAAGGCGTAAATGAGCTTGAGCAATTCGGAAAATTTCTTAAAGAAAAGTGGAATGAAAAGATGAAATAATCATTATAATTTCACTTCTAGTTATTAGGGTAAATGGTATTAACATGATATCTATTTGCTAGCATTTGCTATCAAGTTTCTAGCATGCCGCTATCGTTTTGCTAGTGAGTTGCTAGAAACTGCTATTCTAGCTATAAAAGGGAGGAGTTGAGAATAGTGAGTGAAGAAAGACGAATTCAATTAAATGTTAGAATTAGCACTGATACAAATAAGATGTTAGATGAAATTGTTAGCTATTATCAAGAAAACACGAAGCTTGGAAGAGTATATAAAGGTGATGTCCTTTCAGATATCATTGAAAAATCTTATCAAGTTATGCAAAGGCAAAAACAGCAAATAAGAAATTAATCATCTTTTTCCAAATTCAATTGTTTTTTATGGTAAAATATTGTTTAAATAGTTGGAATTGGATGTGGTTTTATGCGAGCTAGAATCCGAAAGCGTGGTCTAGGGATAGAAGATGTTAAATTTGGATTAACAACTATTTTTTTGCATATAGCTTTCTATTGTTTTATTATTTTAATTTTAATCTTATTTATCGAGTTATTTGGTTGAGCTAAATGTAGTCTAATTACTTTTATTCTTATCTATATTAATGGTATGATAAAGTGAAACTTTTCACAGGAGATGTTTTAGACCTGATTTATGATGTGAGGTTTCAAAACAACCTGTTATTTCGTTTCGATTTTTTAGGTTAAAAGGAGATGTTTACTTTGGTTAAAAAAGGATACATATTAATGGAAGACGGAGCAAAAATTGAGTTTGAACTATACCCTGAAGAAGCTCCAGGAACTGTTGAGAACTTTGAAAAGCTTGTTAATGAAGGATTTTATAATGGGCTTAATTTTCATCGTGTCATTCCTGGCTTTGTAAGCCAAGGTGGGTGCCCTTCTGGAACTGGTACTGGAGGTCCAGGCTATACGATTAAATGTGAAACTGAAGGAAATCCTCATAAACATGTAGCTGGTTCTTTATCAATGGCACATGCTGGTCGTGATACTGGTGGAAGCCAGTTCTTTATCGTGCATGAGCCACAACCACATTTAAATGGTGTTCACACTGTTTTTGGAAAAGTAACTTCTGGAATGGAAACAGTTCTTTCAATGACAAATGGTGACGTAATGGAAAAGGTTGAAATTGTTCAAGATTAATGAAGCTTTGATTAGTAAAGAGAACCTAATTTGGTTCTCTTTTTTTAGAGTAAATTTGATCAAAAATAAATAAAACACCTATGAATGTTGTAAACACAATATTCATAGGTGTTCCTTATTTATTTCCGGGATGGAATACTAACTTTTGTTTGTAAAATGATTATTAAGCTCTTAGTGCTTGAACATCTAAGCTAATTTTTACTTTATCGCCTACAAGAACGCCACCTGTTTCAAGAGCAGAGTTCCATGTTAAGCCATAATCGCTACGTTTAATCGCTCCATTTACTGAAAAACCAACTTTTTCATTTCCCCAAGGATCTTTTCCTGAACCTTCATATACTACTGTAAATGTTTCCTTTTTTGTTACACCGTGAAGAGATAAATCTCCAGTCACGTCATATTCGCCATCGCCATTATTGACAATATTAGTTGCTTTGAAGGTCATTGTTTGATGATTCTCAACATCAAAGAAGTCAGCTGAACGAAGGTGGTTGTCGCGATCTTCATTGCGAGTATCGATGCTAGCTAGTTCAATATTGAATTCAATCTGAGCTGTTGTTAAATCAGCAGGATTTGCTTCAATTACAGCATCAAAGCGATTGAAAGTTCCTTTTACATTTGCAATCATCATATGCTTGATTGAAAAATCTACACTGCTATGTGCTGGGTCAATTGTCCATTTAGAATTTGTCATAATTATTTCCTCCAATTGTTTTAATTAATTTATTTTGAATTCGAGATAACTTAATTCTAAATAAATTATATAAACATATATTTCTTTTGTCAATAAAAATATATGAAATTTATGATCTTTTTTATTTATGGATAAAATGCTCATTATCAGTGATTTTTAAAATGAGTGAATAAAATTTGCTATTGGTTATAAAATAACTTTGATTTTAACTTTCTTCAGCCTTCGGTGAACGCCCAGGTTTCAAGAAATACAGTCTAGGTGAAAATTCTGGTGCAAATACTTCAAGGCTAATTTGATTATAGGGAGGAATCGTTTTGCTAAATCAACAAGGTCAAGGTCAAGCGCATCAAAATATGCAGACAGGTATGGTGAGTCAACAGTTCAATCACGGTGGACATGAGTTATTTGATGTTCATGAAATTTTATCAGGAACAATTGGGACGTTAGATGAGTATACTTTATTACGATCACATGTAAAGGATCAGGAATTATTAACGATTCTTGATCGGCAATATCAATTCATTCAAACAGCTTATAATACATTGGTTGAATGCTTTAAATCTGGACAAGACCCTTCTGTTCCTACACAAAGCTATAAGATGACGCAAGGAAATAATTTTATTTACGGCATGAAACCATCGCAGCCAAGTAAGCCAATTCAAGCAGTTAGTGAATTAACAGATGAATGTATTTCGGGATTAATGCTTGGGATGTTAAAGGCATCTTCCGGATCGATGGCAATGGCTGCCTTAGAAATTACGAATCCTGTTGTCCGCAGGGTAGTTGCTGACTCCATTCCAAATTGGATTGAAATGGCCTATGAATTATCCATTTATCAAAACAAGCATCAATATTATCAAGTACCTCAACTTGCCCAACAGGATATGCAAATGATTCTAAATTCATATGCACCAGCACAAATGAATGGTCAAACTCAAAATCAAACTCAAAATCAAACACATTGAATGAAATGATTATTTAAAAATATTGGATAAAAATAGACTCTGGTTTATGACCAAAGTCTATTTTTATTTGCTATTTTTAATAAAAAAAGCGAAAATATTGAATAAGTATCACATATCCATAAATCGTAGGAGAGAATAAACATGAATTTTAATGACGCTACTAAAAATGAGAATGCTCACTTTGTTGCCACTTATATTGAACGATGCAATAAAGAAACTGAAGAAATGATTGCTGAAGAGTCTGGACAATTTTTAAACGAGAAAATAAACTATTTAAAAAATCATATGAATGAGTTTGTTTTTATAGAATCTGATTCGTTTGAGCGTTTAGGTGTTGAATCTGTCTGTTTGGAGGTAGATGATGTTTTTCATACATATGAAATGATGCTCGGCTTGAAATTACAGAAGAAGCATGAGGGGAAAATACGAGCGGAGTTAGAAGAACGATTAAAAGCTGAATTGAAATACAGCCTTCTTTTTAATCAAGGGGACGGTTTATGGGAATTGAATTTTGCTTTAAATGGCATCGCAGGATTTCATGAAAACCTTTCAATCATGGAAGTGTGTCAATTAGTGTATCTTCTTCTTAACGAATTAGTAGAAGCGATCAGATAAAAAATAGGGAACGAGAAAAATTACTATCAAACCGATTGGGGAGAGGAATATGAGAATGAAGAAATTAATAAAAGGGTTTATCATTGCTTCCCTTCTTATTTTAACGGTTAACATAGGGAACACTGCTTTTGCATCGAACGGAGATAGTGATGAGGAAACGATTAATGAACAGTTCGGGATGCCAATCGTCGTTTATGGTGCAGCCTTATCGGAAGCGCAAAAGAAGGAGGTTCGTAAGCTGTTAGATGTCACTGATAGCAGCAAAGTAACAGAAATTACTGTTTCTGGGGATGATCTTGTCACTTATATTAAAGGGGACAAACGGGCGAATATGTATTCCTCAGCGAAAATTACAAGAACAGAAGTTGGTACAGGACTTGTGATCAATCAAATTACGCCAAGCAATATTACAGAGGTAACGGATGAAATGTATGCAAATGCTCTTTTAACAGCAGGAATTGAAGATGCTACTGTTGATGTTGCCTCACCAGTTAAAGTTACAGGGCACTCAGCGTTAGTTGGCATTTATAAGGCATATGATGAAGGGAATGGAGAGGGGTTAAATACAGAGCATACAGAGGTTGCAAATGAAGAGTTAACTTTAGCGACACAATTAGCAAAAAAGGAAGGCTTAGACAAAGATAAAATTTCAGAGCTTTTAACAGAAATTAAAAAGGAAATTGCTGCACAAAAACCTGCAACAAAAGAGGATATTGAAGAAATCATTAATGAGCAATTAAAAACACTAGAAATTAAATTGAGTGATCAAGATAGGCAATTGCTTATTGATCTATTTGAAAAAATGCGTGGCTTGAATATTAATTTTGATAATGTCCAGTCACAGCTAGAAGATCTCTCGAAGGATATTAAACAGCGGATCGATGAAGCTGTTGGTGATAAGGGGTTTCTTCAGGCTGTTGCCGACTTCTTCAAAAAGTTATTTGCGAGTATAAAGAATCTTTTTTCATAGGTAGGTTTTCTTTATAATAACAGTTAATAACGTTCATTTATACAAAACCATGACATTTATAATGGTTTATAGATGACATCTATGTCTTTTTTGAGCCAAGCCCTTTCTATAAAATTAAGTTAAAAGTGATGGAAGGGTATTGAGAGAATGAAAAATGACAAACAATTAAATTTAAGAAAACAAGTGGCCCCTTATGAAAAATCGAATACGAAAGACAGTATAATCCAGCTGTTGAATACGCTTATTCCATTTTTTCTACTCTGGTATTTAATGTATAAGAGCTTAGCGGTTTCGTATGTTTTTACGTTATTATTAGCGGTTTTTGCAGCTGGATTTCTCGTGCGAATTTTTATTATTTTTCATGATTGCTGTCACTATTCTTTCTTTAAAAATCGCATGGCCAATAAAGTATTCGGAACGATTACTGGTGTGATAACGATTTTTCCTTTTAGCCAATGGCAACATGATCATGCTGTTCATCATGCGACAAGCAGTAATTTGGATAAACGTGGGACAGGAGATATTTGGATGCTAACGATTGATGAATATTTAGCCGCATCTCCTCTTCAACGTCTAGGATATCGTCTATATCGCAATCCATTCATCATGTTTGGATTAGGACCTATTTATACTTTCTTACTAAAAAATCGCTTTAATCGGCGAGGGGCTCGTTTGAAGGAACGACTCAATACGTATTTAATAAATGGTGCAATTGTTCTTTTATATAGTTTTCTTTGCTGGCTTGTAGGCTGGGAAGCGTTCCTACTCGTACAAGCACCTATCTTCCTCATTTCTGGAGCTGCTGGAATATGGCTTTTTTATGTGCAGCATACATTTGAAGATTCTTATTTTGTAGCGGATGAAGATTGGGAGTATGTAAGGGCAGCAGTTGAAGGGAGCTCTTTCTATAAACTACCAAAGCTCCTGCAATGGCTAACAGGAAGTATTGGTTACCATCATGTACATCACTTAAGTCCACGGATACCGAATTATAAACTCGAAGAAGCGCATAATAACTCAAAGCCTTTGCAAAATGTTCCAACCGTTACGTTGGCGACCAGTTTGCAATCACTTAAGTTTCATCTTTGGGATGAAGGAAACAAAAAATTTGTCACTTATAAAGAAGCGAAAATTCATAAAAAGCTAACGAAAAAATCGGCGTTTGCGTCAAAAGTTTAGTAAATTAACAATGTTTTTGTGCTAATGGATATGGTAAGATGGACGACAAGAAGTTTTTAAATATTGTTTTCAATCAATGAAGTGCAAGTAACGGACGATGTAAATGTACGGCTAACTTGCACTTCTTCTTTAAAAAGAGGTTTTTAAATGATAAAGAGGAAACTATCAATACTTAAAGGGTCGGGTATTTCTCCATATATATGGAGTGTTTTTAGTATTTTACCGTTTTATTTTATTTTTCAATCGTCGTCTACAACAGAGGTGGTAATTGGACTCACTTTGACGATTTTATTTTTTATTGCCTATCGCTTAGCCTTTATCTCGAAAAAATGGGCAGTCTATTTATGGACTAGCATCCTCATCGCAATTTCAACGACAATGACCATTCTTTTTCAATATGTATATTTTGCTTTTTATATCGCCTATTACAATGGGAATATAAAAAATCGCATTGCTTTCCTCATTTTATACATCATTCATTTAGTTTGTACAACTTTTTCAATTAATTATAACTTTATCTTGAAAGATGAATTATTTTTTAAGCAACTACCATTTATCATTATTATCTGGATAAGCGTTATTCTTCTTCCCTTTAATCTTTATAATAAAAAAAAGCAGGAGAAGCTTGAAGCCCAGCTTGAGGTGGCGAATAGAAGAATTGCTGATCTTGTGAAGCAAGAGGAAAGGCAAAGAATAGCGCGGGATCTCCATGATACACTTGGACAAAAGCTCTCACTAATCGGACTTAAAAGTGATTTAGCAAGAAAGTTAGTCTACAAGGATCCGGAACAATCTCGAAGTGAGATGAAAGATGTACAGCAAACAGCACGTACAGCCTTAAATGAAGTACGGAAAATGGTTTCGCAAATGCGCGGCATTCGCATTAAAGAAGAAATGATACGCATTAAGCAAATATTAGAAGCAGCACAAATTTCTTATAAGATTGAGGATACAAAATTGACGAGTGTATCTATCTTTCTAGAAAATCTAATTAGTATGTGTTTAAAAGAAGCTGTAACGAATGTTGTCAAGCATAGTCAAGCAACAAAATGTGAGATTATCATTCAGCGGCACTCGAATGAAATATCTATTGCTGTCATTGATAATGGGATTGGTATTTTGGAAAATGATGATTTTTCAAAAGGGAATGGCTTACAAGGGATAAAGGAACGGCTTGAATTTGTGAATGGTAACCTTCATATTCGCTCAGAGAACGGAACCATTATTGAAATGAAAATTCCTAGTGTCGTAACGCAAACTGTAAAGGAGGAGTAGGACAAATGATTCGAATTGTGATTGCTGAAGACCAGCGAATGATGCTAGGTGCATTAGGGTCATTGCTTAATTTAGAAGAGGACATGGAAGTTGTAGGGAAGGCGAGTAATGGAGAAGAAGCGATTCAACTCGTGAAAAAACTTCAACCAGATGTTTGTATTATGGATATCGAGATGCCTGAGAAAAGTGGTTTAGAAGCGGCAGAAGAATTACAAGCTCATGATTGTAAGGTAATCATTTTAACAACATTTGCGCGCACGGGCTATTTTCAAAGAGCCTTAAAGGCGGGGGTTAAAGGGTATTTATTGAAAGATAGCCCAAGTGAGGAGCTTTCGGGCTCTGTCCGCACGATCATGACGGGAAGGCGTGTATATGCTCCTGAATTAATGGATGATGTATATAGTGAAGAAAATCCGTTAACAGAGAGGGAAAAAGCTGTTTTAGGTCTTGTTGCAGATGGGAAAAATACGAAAGAAATTGCCGCTGAACTAAGCATTAAAACAGGTACAGTTAGAAATTATATTTCTCAAATACTTGATAAACTTGAAGTAAAGAACCGAATTGAAGCGATTACTCAATCGAAAGAGAAGGGGTGGTTTAAGTAATTTATGAGAAAGAAAAATGTCAGCAATTAATTAAGTATTTGTTCTTTACATACCATACAGGGGTATAATATAATAAAGAACAAGGAGGGAGATCAGTTGGGAACCGAATCAGATAATAATGAATTCCTTCTAGAGAATGAAAATTGTTGTGCAGCAGGAAGCGGTAGAAAAAGCCATCATTCTGAAAAAACGAAGAAAAATATGGTTACGCGCTTAAACCGGATTGAAGGTCAAATTCGCGGAATAAAAGGGATGATTGAAAGAGATACTTATTGCGATGATGTCATTACGCAAATTTCCGCTACGCAATCTGCTCTTAACAGTGTAGCTAAAATTCTCTTGGAAGGACATTTTAAAGGTTGTGTCGTTGATCGCCTTCAAGAAGGAGATATAGAAGTGTTAGACGAGTTTCTAATTACTATCCAAAAATTAATGAAGAAATAGGGAGATGTAAAGTAATGGAGAGAGCAACATTAAATGTAGCAGGAATGTCATGTGGTCATTGTGTAAAAGCTGTAGAAGGAAGTGTTGGTGAGCTAAATGGAGTTTCCAGTGTAAAAGTTCACTTAGATAACGGTACAGTTGACGTTGAATTCAATGCTACTGAAGTTACTTTAGAAAAAATAAAAAAAACAATTGATGATCAAGGTTACGATGTAAATTAATAGAACAAAAAAATTGTGTCAAAGGTGCAGAATTCAACTTTGACACAATTTTTTTGTTCTATATACTGCTCTTAATAAGTAAACGCTTTCGTGAGAAACTTTAAAAAATATAGAAAATTCACTCGACAACAGCAGCTAGTTGGTGGATAATAACTATTAAAAATCATAGAAATATAGATGAGGAGCAAAGTAAGATGAAGGATTATCCAATTGAAATTAGTCTGAGTACATCAAGAAAAGAAAAACCAGATTTTGGTGAACTAGAGTTTGGAAGAGTGTTTACTGATCATATGTTCATAATGGATTATACAGAAGGAAAGGGCTGGCATGATGCACGTATCGTTCCTTACCAACCTATTACCTTAGATCCAGCAGCAATTATTTTCCATTATGGTCAAACAGTTTTCGAAGGGTTAAAAGCATATTTAACGAAAGATGAGAAAGTATTATTATTTAGACCGAATAAAAACATGGAACGAATTAATTGTTCGAGTTTGCGCTTATGTATGCCACAAATTGATGAGGAATTTGCATTATATGCACTTAAGAAATTAGTTTCAATTGAAAGAGACTGGATCCCTACGTCAGATGGTACCGCTTTATATATACGCCCATTCATTATTTCAACCGAAGCACATTTAGGGGTATCACCTTCTTTAACTTATTCGTTTATGATTATTTTATCACCAGTAGGTGCTTATTATAAGGAAGGCATTAACCCGGTCAAAATTGCCGTTGAGACTGAGTATGTCCGTGCAGTTGCTGGTGGGACAGGAAATGCGAAAACAGCAGGAAACTATGCAGCTGGCTTGAAGGCTCAAGAAGTATCAAGTGAGGTTGGTTATTCCCAAGTATTATGGCTAGATGGGAAAGAGAAAAAATACATTGAGGAAGTAGGCAGTATGAATATCTTCTTCAAGATAAATGGAGAAATTATTACACCTGAATTGAATGGAAGTATTCTAGCAGGAGTTACTCGTGATTCCATTATACAGCTACTAAAGTATTGGAATATGCCGATTGTTGAACGGAAAATTACGATGGAAGAGCTATATGTTGCATATAAAAAAGGCTTGCTTGAAGAGGCATTCGGAACCGGTACGGCAGCAGTCATCTCTCCAGTAGGGGAATTTTTCTGGAAAAAGGAAAAGTTAATCATTAATAACGGTGAAACAGGATGGTTAGCCAAAAAATTATACGATACATTAACAGGTATCCAAAATGGGACATTGCCAGATCCATTTGGTTGGCGCATTTTTGTAGAATAAGAGACTTGATTTCAAGTAAACTTCATAAGGTTGAAACAATTTGCATATGATTCATTTTCGATACTTTCATTACAGAGAGCCACTTTTGTAGCTCTCTGTTCTTCTTTTTAGAAAAAGGTTCATACTTTGTTCGCATTTAAAGTGATAAAAGTAACATCTATTAGATTTTGCAATTAGTACAATAATAATAATTAATATGTCTTTTACTTATTATATGCCTGTTTGGACATATATGGTTTTCTTCTTGCCTGATAAATAGCTGTTTTCCCGCTAATTGCTTAGTTTGCTATAAGTAGTTTGGATGAATCTATTATCATAGCTAGAATGAATAGCGTATATTTTTTTGTTTTGTATATGCCTAAAAAGACATATTAATAAATTGGGGAACTTATTCATCTATGATTAAGAGAAAAGAGGGAAAGTATGCCAAAACTTACTAGGCGTAGTTTTATGAAGTTTACAGCAGCCTCTGTAGC
>JAEWDX010000185.1 GCA_023389895.1 Bacillota bacterium | reverse complement strand
TCTCCACTAAGGAGCCCGTTATAATGAGAAAAAGAGTTCAGCAATCTAAAGCTGAACTCTCTTCTTTAAAATTTTTCAAACTATTGCGCCTTCACTTCTTGTCCGCCCATTTCTTGTTTATGTTTCGAGGCTGCATTTACTTGTTCATCTGCATGGTAGGATGAGCGTACAAGCGGACCTGCCTCACAATGACTAAACCCTTTATTCATAGCAATTTTCTTTAATTCCTTGAACTCATCTGGGTGATAATATTTTTCCACCTTTAGATGCTTTATCGTAGGCTGCAAATATTGACCGATCGTCATAATATCTACATGATTCTCCCTTAATGCATCCATTGTCGCGATAATTTCCTCATTCGTCTCACCAAGTCCAACCATTAAACTCGATTTCGTTGGGATATCAGGCTGTAGCTCTTTCGCTCTCCGTAGAAATTCTAATGAGCGTAAATATTTTGCCCGTGCTCTCACTCGAGGAGTCAGCCGTTCTACAGTTTCGATATTATGATTCAAAATATCCGGACGTGCCTCCATAAGAACCTCTAGATTTTCTAGGCTACCGCCCATATCGGATGGCAATACTTCAATCGTTGTAAACGGACTTTTTCTCCGAATTGCTCGGATTGTCTCTGCAAAAATGGCTGCACCACCATCTCTTAAATCATCACGCGCAACAGCTGTTATAACAACATGCTTTAAATTCATATGCGCAACTGAATCAGCTACTCTTTCTGGCTCTTGCAAATCAAGCTCTGTTGGCAAACCAGTTTTCACTGCACAAAAACGGCAGGCTCTTGTACAAGTATCGCCAAGAATCATGAATGTAGCTGTTCTTCTAACTGCCCAGCACTCATGAATATTCGGACATTTCGCTTCCTCACAAACAGTATGTAGACTTTTTTCTTTCATTAATTTCTTTAAACCAGTATAGTTTTCATTTGTGTTTAATTTTATTTTTAGCCATTCCGGCTTGCGTAAATATCCTTCCTTCATGCCCAGCTTTCCACCCTTTCCATAACTTACCCCTTTTTTAACATCCCTAATAAAGTCACTTTATCATATCGGATAAATGAGGACAAGAAACACTATTTTCTATCATGATGAAATTACCATTATTTGATAGCGTTTTATTTTCTTAAAAATCACAAACTAAATACGCATGTATATAAAGGAGGGGAACATTTAAGTGCGGCTCTTTTTTATTGTCATTTTTACTTTCTTCGGGTCTTTTTTTACGATTATTGTTGGTCATGCAGAATCAAATGATGCTGCGATATATGGACAAAGGATGAAATTATATACAAAAATTGAATCTGTAACGAATATTCCTTGGTATTATCTTGCTGCGATTGACCAATATGAGCGAAATGTTAGAAAGGCAAGAAAAGATATCCCTCCAGCTGAAGGAATAACTGGAATATACTTAAAACAAGAGAAATGGGTAGGGGCATTAAATCCTAATTTAACAGACGAGAATCCAAAATCAATTCAATTTTTCGATGGAATTGGTCAAGATGGCGATGGCGATGGAAAAGCAAGCTTGAAAAATGATCTTGATGTTCTATATACCTTTGCCAATTACCTCCTCTCCTATGGAACAGATCATGATAATTTAAAAATCGGCTTATGGGAATATTATAAACGTGATAAGGCTGTTGGTATCATCATTGGAAAGGCAAAAATTTATAAGCATTTCGGCAGGATCAATTTAGATGAGCATGTCTTCCCTCTTCCGCTCAGAAGTACATATAGCTTCAAGAGCACTTGGGGAGCGGCCCGCGGTTGGGGTGGAAGAAGAATCCATGAAGGAACGGACATCTTTGCCGGCTATGGTGTTCCTGTCCGTGCAACCGCATATGGAATCGTTGAAATGAAGGGATGGAATCGATTTGGCGGTTGGCGAATCGGTATACGAGATATTAATAATAATTATCATTACTTTGCTCATTTAAGTGGATTTGCAAAGGATTTAAAGATCGGTCAAATTGTCGAACCCGGTATGCTCATTGGTGGTGTTGGCAGCTCTGGCTATGGTCCACCAGGGACATCAGGGAAATTTCCACCTCATCTTCATTACGGAATCTACCGAGATAACGGGCGTACCGAATGGTCATTTGACCCATACCCACATTTAAAATTATGGGAGCGGCAGGAACGGATGAAGAAGAAATAAGCGAAAAACGTGTCCATCTAAAAAGTCCTTTTTAAGAATTGCGTGACTGAATTACCATGTTTCTTCTTTCTTTCCTTGCCACGATTACCGTCATAAAAGTCCTTTTTAGGATAACTACTACAAAATAAAAAACAAGAATGTTGGTTTTACTGCATTCTTGTTTTTTATTTTGTGAGCTGAAATACCTACTATCTTATCGAACTCTTTGCTGCTTTACATCATTAGTCAAACCGTCTTACACTTCGTTTAATGCCCACCGAGATAAGCATTTTTGATTTCTTCGCTTGCCTTTAACTCCTCTGCTGTACCTGAAATGATTACCCGACCTGTTTCAATTACATAAGCACGGTTGGCAATTGATAAAGCCATATGGGCATTTTGCTCCACTAATAAAATAGTTGTCCCGTCACGGTTAATATCCTCAATAATTTGAAAGATCGTTTTAACCATTATAGGCGCTAAACCCATGGAAGGCTCATCTAATAAAAGAAGCTTAGGCTTCGCCATAATTGCACGACCCATTGCAAGCATTTGCTGCTCTCCACCTGAAAGCGTTCCTGATGACTGTTTTCTGCGCTCATATAAACGAGGAAACGTCTCATATACCTTTTGCATATCTTGCTGAATTTCTTTCGAGTTCTTTCTTAAAAAAGCACCCAACTCAAGATTTTCCTCAACTGTCATATTCGCGAACACACGACGTCCTTCAGGGACATGAGAGATTCCTAATTTCACAATCATTTGTGCAGGCTTTCCTTCAATTGGAGTATGCCGGTAATGGATTGTGCCGCTCTTCGGCTTTAGAAGTCCTGATAATGTTTTCAAAAGCGTGCTTTTCCCCGCTCCATTTGCCCCAATTAATGTAACTATTTCCCCCTCATTTACTTCCAATGAAACCCCTTTAAGAGCCTGAATGTTTCCATAAAAAACATTAAGTTGATCGACTTTAAGCATGGTCGTTCGTAACCTCCTCTCCTAAGTAAGCCTCGATGACTTTCGGATGATTACGGATTTCTTCTGATGTCCCCTCCGCAATAAGCAGACCATGATCGAGCACATAAATTCGTTCACAAATTCCCATCACTAAATTCATATCATGCTCTATTAATAAAATCGTTAAATTAAATTGATTGCGAATAAAGGCGATCAACTCCATGAGCTCCTTTGTCTCCTGTGGATTCATCCCTGCAGCGGGTTCATCGAGCAACAACAATTTTGGTCCTGTTGCTAAAGCCCTCGCAATTTCCAGCCTTCTCTGCTGACCATAGGGAAGATTCTTTGCCTTTTCATCTTTAAATCGCTCCAATTGAAAAATTTTTAAAAATTCAATCGACTTATCTTCCATCTCTTTTTCTCCTGAAAAATGGGAAGGTAGGCGCAGAATCGAGCTAAAAATAGAATGCTTTGCTAAAGAATGATAGGCGACCTTTACATTATCCAACACAGACAGCTCATTAAAAAGACGAATATTTTGAAACGTCCGGCCAATTCCAAGTCGAGTAACCTTGTATGGCGGCAGCCCATTCAGACGCTTTCCTTCTAATAAAATATTCCCCTCAGTCGGGACGTACACGCCGGTAAGTAAATTAAAGCTTGTTGTTTTCCCAGCCCCATTCGGACCAATCAATCCAACGAGCTCTCCTTGATTGATTTCCATATTGAAACGAGAAACAGCCTTGAGACCGCCAAACTGGATGCCAGCATCTTGAACTTGAAGCAATGGTCCACCCATACTAGTTACCTCCTTTCACACTTTTCCACCTACCAAAAAAGTCTGTGATTTCACGTGTTCCCATCAATCCTTGTGGACGATATAGCATAACAATGACTAAAACAAGACTGTAGATAATCATCCTTGTCTCTGGATAGTCCTGTAAGAATGTCGAAACGACTGTTAGTAAAATGGCTGAGATCACAGCACCTGATAAACTACCAAGCCCACCAAGAACAACGAAAATTAAGATATCAAAAGACTTAAGAAAACCGAAGCTTGTTGGTAAAATAATATAGAAATTATGCGAGTATAAACCGCCTGCAATACCAGCAAAAAAGGAACCAATCGCGAAAGCCAAGACCTTGTAGAAGGTCGTATTAATACCCATTGCATCAGCTGCGACCTCATTTTCTCTAACGGAAATACAGGCACGCCCATGTCTTGAATTCGTAAAATTAATGATCACGACTAACGTAATTATTAGGCATATGAACGTATAAGTCCATGTCGTCAAATGGGATACTTGTATTCCTGACGCACCACCAACATAATCAATATTAAGAAAAACGATTCGAATAATTTCAGCAAAGCCCAATGTTGCAATCGCTAAATAGTCTCCTTTTAACCGAAGAGTCGGAATTCCAACGATAAGTCCAGCTAATGCGGCAACGATACCGCCTACTAATAGGGCAACCGGAAATGGGAGATGCAATTTCATTGTAAAAATAGCCGAAATATAGGCGCCAACTGCTAAAAATCCGGCATGTCCAATCGAGAATTGCCCAGTAATTCCGATAACTAAATGAAGGCTAACAGCTAAGATAATATTAATGCCAATAAAGATCAGTGTATTAGAATAAAATGGACTTAAGATTCCATTGCTAATTAAAAACTGAGCTATTCCATATACGATAAATGAGAAGATTAAAAATAGCCAAAATCCTTTTACCTTTTTCATCATTTCATTCACCTACACTTTCTCTCTAGCATTTTTCCCAAAGATACCCGAAGGTCTGAAAAGAAGGATTAGGATAAGGATAATGAAGGCCGCTGCATCTCGCCACAGTGAAAAACCTAAGGCACCTACAATCGTCTCCACCACACCAAGTACAAGCCCACCAACCATCGCACCTGGAATGATCCCAATTCCCCCTAGCACAGCTGCTACAAATGCCTTTAGCCCAGGAATAATTCCCATTAATGGGTCAATCTTCGTATAGTAAACACCAAAAATCACACCAGCTGCTCCTGCCATTGCTGAACCGATCGCAAAAGTCGCTGAAATTGTATGGTTTACATTAATTCCCATTAAACGTGCTGCATCCATATCATGTGAAACTGCACGCATCGCCTTCCCAATTTTCGTCTTATGAACGATAAATTGTAGAAGTAGCATGAGGACAATTGAAACAGAGAGAATTAAAATAGCTTGACTGCTTATTTGAACACCAAAAATATCAAAGGATTTCTTTGGAAATACATCGGGATATGCCTCCGGCTGCGCACCACGCACATAGATAACGCCATATTCAATTAAAAGCGAAACACCGATTGCGGTAATTAACGCAGCAATTCTCGTCGCATTCCGCAGTCGTTTATAAGCTATTCTTTCGATTAGAACTCCAAAGATTGCACAAATCGTCATCGCTAATAATAGAGCTGGGAAGAAGCTGAGTCCCCATCCAGCGATCGCGTAAAATCCAATAAACGCTCCAATCATAAAAATATCGCCGTGGGCAAAATTAATTAATTTTATAATTCCATATACCATCGTATAACCCAAGGCAATTAATCCATATATACTTCCGAGTGAAATACCGTTAATTAACTGCTGTACCCATTCCATGAACTCTCACTCCCTTTAAGAAAAGCGTATACTGCGAAGCTAATAATAGTAGAAAAAAAGATGGGAGGATCGATTATCCCCCCATCTCTCCTCGTTAATCTTAAGGATTAACTTTTGATTTAAATTTCTGCTTTCCGCCAACATACTCTAAAACAGACGCCGATTTAATAAGATGATGATTTTTATCAACTGTAATCGTTCCAGTAATGAGAGATAAATCTTTCGTATCTGCAAGGGCATCTTTAATTTTCCTTGAATCAGTCGTACTATCAGCGCGCTTCATCGCATCAACTAATAAATAGACAGTGTCATAGCCTAAAGCGTTAAAGGCATCAGGTGATTTTCCATCATTTGCATCTTGGAAGCTCTTAACAAACTTTTGAATCTTTTCATCTGGATCTTCTGAAGAATAGTGATTAATGATATACGTATTATTTAAAGCATCTGCACCAGCTAATTCGACAAGTTTCGGTGAATCCCAACCATCAGCCCCCATCAATGGTACAGTAATGCCCATTTCACGAGCTTGCTTTACAATTAAACCAACTTCTTCATAATAACCAGGGATAAAAATGTATTCTGGATTTGCTGCCTTGATTCGAGTTAAGATTGAACGGAAATCATTATCCTTTGCCACATAGTACTCATTGGCAACAATTTTTCCTCCAGCCTCTTCAAACGTTTCAATGAAGGAAGCTGCAAGCCCTTTTGCATAATCACTTGAGTTATCAGAATAAACAGCTACATTTTTCACTTTTAAATTATTTAGAGCAAAGTTCGCTGCTACTCTCCCTTGGAACGGATCGATAAATGCCGTCCGGAAAACATATTCGTTTACAGAACCATCCTCTTTCACCGTTACGGTTGGACTAGTACCAGACGGAGAGATGAGAACTGTTTCAGTTTCATTGGCAATTTGCGCCTGGGCAACCGTATTTCCACTAGTTGCTGCACCAATAATCGCGACGACCTTATCCTTACTTGTTAGTTTCGTCGCCGCATTTGTTGCTTCTGCGGAATCTGATTTATTATCTACTTTAATGGTTTCAATTTCCTTCCCATCGACGCCGCCACTCTTATTGATTTCATCAACCGCAAGTTCAACTCCAGCAGCAATACCTGATCCGTAAGAAGCAACTCCCCCAGATAGCTCTAAGTTAGCACCAATCTTAATCGTGTCGCCGCCTTTGGAATTACTTGAACCTGCTTCTTTACTACCACAGCCAGCCAATATTCCTATAACTAATGCTGAAGCCATAAGTACAGAAGTAAGCTTTTTCTTAAAAACCATGAATTTCCCCCCTATTTGCATTCTTTTTCTTAAACTTTACTTAGTCATTTAGTAACATCCTTATTATCAGATTATTCCGAGTAATATATCGATAGTATAATAGTTTTTGATTAATCTGTCAAAACAATATTTTGTGAATAATGTTATTTTTCTAAAATTATTTAGCGCAGTACCGAGTTAAATAAAAAAAGAGCCCTCCGACATTGAGAAGACCCTTTGATAATAATAGGATTGAATTTTTTTTGATTGATTTTATTGGTTATTTACATAGAGTAAAATTATTCAAGTAAATAATATTATTATTGTATTAACATATAAAATATTTAAAAAATCATTAAAAGGATGTATCACATTCAATAATAATAACAGTCAGTTCTTGCTTCAAATCTAGTTCATATGGCTGTACATTGACATTATTTTCTTCCAGTATTCTCACAATTGGCCGGTCACCGAGTCCGATATTCTGCTTAGACACGACCCCTTTCCGCCCATCATTTAAGCGGACGGTCATCCCAACTGGATAGATGGCTACTGATCGTCTAAAAGCATCAACAATCGTCCCATCAAATAACTTTTCTGCGCCAGAATAGAGAATTTCTAACCCTTCATGTGGCAGCATTGCTTTCCGATAGACGCGATTTGATGTAACCGCATCATAAACATCAGCAACAGCTAAAATTTTCGCAAAATAATGAATGTCCTCCCCTTTAATTCCTCGAGGATAACCCGATCCGTTAAGACGCTCGTGGTGCTGGAAGGCACAATGAGATACAAGAAGAGGGATTGTTTGCGTCTTTCGTAAAATGTTAAAACCTTCTTCAGCATGACTTCTAATCGATAAGAATTCCACATCTGTTAATTTCCCTGGCTTCAAAAGAACTTCTAGTGGTACTTTCAATTTGCCGATATCATGAAAGATGGCCCCCATCCCTAAAATCTCAAGTTCTTTTTGTGGAAGCTTCAGCTGGATACCAATGGCTAAGGAATAGAGGGTAACATTCAATGAGTGGGAAAAAATATAGTTGTCATATGAATAAGCCTCTGAAAGTAACGACATTAATTCTTCGGCCCCATTAATTTCTATTATTAAATTCCTCACAAGCTCAGAAAACCACTTCGAGGCTTTTTCAAGAACAAAAGCGCTATTAAGCTGTTTATTATTTTGCAATTCCGAAAATGTTGCGTTAATTGTTTGAATCGCTTCCCTGCGAAGAGAATCGGGGATCGTACCAGTAAATTGTATGTCTTCTGTTTGTTTATCTTTTATCAGCAGGTTATGAATTCCTGACTCTTTAAGACGACAGATAATTCCTTCTGTTAGGATTACGTCCTCATTTAGTAGAATTTGTCCCTTTTCATTGTAGATTGCCTTCGCAATTATAGCACCTGGCTTTACAGTTGAAGCGGATACTAATCTCATATATAACTCCCACTTTATAAACAATAATTTGATTAATATGTATAAAAATACTCACATTACTACATTTTACGACAAATAGACTATTAATTCTACATTAACCTTTCTACAAAGGGGATGGCAATCAGCATTAGTACCTAAATTCAAATAATAAATCCGCAATCACGAATTTTATCATACTACAAATGAACTGTTAAAAAGATTACCACTCCGATAATCTGAGTCTTTGAACCTGCTATCTATGATAGAATTCGGTTGCTTTACTCTCCGTATTTTTTTCCGATTGTTAATATTTATTTAAAGCAAAGCAACCTATTATCTATAAGAAGCGATCTGTTAAATCATCTTAAGAAGCGCTTCCTTCCCAATCATTCCACGATGAATCCCTAATGCTTCTGCTTCAAAAGTGACAGATTCAAGCGGAGCAAGAAGCAGCTGTTCAATTGACTTAACACCAACTGCTCTGCCTGCAATCACCTTTCTCTCCTTCAATTTTTCATTTAGTAATGCCACATCAAGTGCACCACACATAATATAGCCTTTATCACTAGTCACAACGAGTAAATTTGTCTTTGGCAAGGCAACTGAGACAGATAAAAAAATATGTCCTTCAATATCAATCGGCTTCAATTCAATCATGAAAAACCCCCCTTTCCCCACTACAAATTATGCAGGCCATGGGGAAGGTGTGTAGTTTATTTAGCTTTCTTTGTTACTCGTCTCTTCTATCCACTTTCTATCACATCGCCAAGTTTTTTTGCTGCAAACAATTCCTTTCACCTTTTCATACACTAATCAAAAATGGAGGTCGGCTTTATGGTAAAGTGGATTAACATTTCAACTAGACATCATCAATTGAAGTTATTTGATGGAAACAGGCTCATAAAGACCTATCCAGTTGCAATCGGGAAGATGCTAACACCTACGCCGACAGGAACATATACGATCATCAATAAACAAACTAATCCTGGCGGTCCTTTTGGCGTCCTTTGGATGGGACTTTCTAAACCACATTATGGGATCCACGGAACGAACAGTCCTGCTTCAATCGGGAAAGACGTCTCACATGGATGTATTAGAATGTTTAATCATGATGTTCTTGAATTATCATCTATGGTTCCGCTTGGTACTAGCGTTTCAATCCACAATTAATATAGCTACTCTAGATCTTCTGACTGAATTTGCTGCAGCAAACGTATTGGAGTTTGTGAAAGAGAAACTTGCTCCACATATTTATAACGCAGCAGTTAATGATGTTAAAAATGTCGTAGAACAGCAATATTATGCTATTGATGAGGAGATCTTATCTTTAGAGCGTCCGCTTAAGAAATAAATTTTTAGTACGGCTTATAAAATATTATAAAATTCGTAAACTAATATTTTTTCAGGTGTAGAATACGATGTTATTTCAGTATAGATTTATTCTATTATTTTTTGTCACTTTCATAGGAATTATCGATTAGATTAATATGATAAAAGATGCTAAGATGCTTAGGGGATAAACTAGGTCATTAGTATGAAAAAATAAATTTGGAGGGAAAACAAATGAAAAAGAGACTTTTATCTCTACTTCTTGTTGGTGTAATGGCTCTTGGGCTCGTTGCATGTAGTCAAAGTGAAGACGTAGCTACAGATGAAAGCGCTGAAACAACAGAAGTAAAAGAAACATTTACTTATGCGATTCAATCTGACACAGGAAACACATTAAACTATTTTACAACAGATACTCGTGAAGGTATGTCATTCATCAAAATGATTAATGAACCTTTATTCACGCTTTCAGCAGATGGAAGCTATAACTTCTATTCAGCTGAAAGCTTTGAAACAACCGATGGTTTAACATACATATGTAAAGTAAAATCTGAAACAAAATGGTCAGATGGCGAAGCACTTACAGCAGATGACGTTGTATTTACATTCGAAACTTATGCGGCACAGGATACAACGGGATCTTTTGACGGAGTTGCATTTAACAAAGTCGATGATACAACAGTAGAGTTTGTACTTTCATCAGCGATGGCTAGTTTCCCTGAAACAATTTCAGATGTTAACTTATTACCAAAACATGTATTTGAAGGAAGAGATTCCTTAGACATGAATATGAATGAAGACACTATCGTTGGAAGTGGACCATACATGTTTGAAGAATATGTATCTGGACAGTACATAAAAGCGGTTAAAAACCCATATTATGTAAATGGTGAAACTAATATTGATACAGTGATTTATCAAATTATTACTGACAATCAAACAGCAAAAGCAGCACTTCAGAATGGTGAAGTTGATGCATGGATAGCAACTGCATCACAGTTAGACGGATTGGAAGATTTTACAATCACTCCATACAGTGAAGGTCGCGTAGCTTATGTTCGTATTAACAGAGTTTCTGAAAATATGCAGGATGCAGATTACAGAAAAGGCGTTTTAACAGCATTAAACAGAGAAGAAATTATGGTTGCTGCTTACAACTCATTAGATTATGCAACAATCAGCTATTCATTCCTTCCAGCTACAAACGGATATTACACAGAAGATGTTGAAAAATACGACCAAGATATCGAAGCAGCTAAAAAATTAGTAGCAGACGGACCAACAGATTTATCAATCTGTTACATTGGAGCAGATCCAGCACAGACAGCTCAGGCTCAGGTTATTCAGGCTCAGTTAAAAGAAGTTGGTATTAAAGTTGAACTTTATGGTCTTGAACAGGCTGCATATGTAGAAACAGCATATGACAACGAAGACACAACGTATGATATGTATCTAGGTGGGTATATCATGACAATTGATCCAGACGGATACAAAGGAATGTTTGGAACTGGTCAAATGATTAACTATGCTAATGATGAATTAGATGCATTATTTGCTGCAGGCCTGGTAGAAACAGATTCGGCAAAGAGAGCAGAAATCTATGCAGAAGCACAACAGCTAGTAGCTGATGAAGCTTTATTCTATCCATTTGGAACAAACCTTAGAATTATCGTAACAAATCCATCACTTCAGGGAATTGACGAGGCAGTACTTGCTCCAATTTATACATTTGAAGATATGTCTAAATTATACTTTGAATAAAAGTTATGTCTTTAGGGAGGAGGACTTTTAGTCCTCCTCTTTTGTGTGCCAGGCATGTTCATTAACTGGGTGGTGGAATTCCTCTATGAACATTGAGGATAGCAAATCATTCGCTGAAGGCAGGTGTGTCCGTAGTGACGCGAAATCTGAAGAAAGCGATCAGCAAATCTCCGATCTAGGAATACGAACTTCATATAAGGCAGACGAATGGGAGATCTCTAGAAAGAAATACTGAAGAATTGCATGTAGTCAATCCTACACAAAAACCCTTGGGAATTCCTACTGGAGCAACTAAGGGCATAAATGTCTGTATGATCGCTATGAAACACTGCGTCAATCTTGGTGGAACCGCCGTATACCGAATTGTACGAACGGTGGTGTGAGAGGTTGGGGGGTAACACCTTCTCCCCCTCGATTGGATATAGGAAAAAAGGAGAGACGGAATGTTAAAGTATATTGTAAAACGAATTTTTCAAGCCATCCCTCTTATGATTGTAATAACAGCATTGTGTTTTGTATTGATTAATTTAGCTCCATATGATGCTGTGGATGCAATCACAACAGATAAGATGACACAGGAAGAAATTGATGCAAAAAGAGAAGAATATGGTCTTAATGCTCCGATTTATGTACAGTACTTTAGTTGGCTGAAAAATATATGCAAGGGAGAACTGGGATATTCTCTAATTAATCATACAAATATTGCAGATGATTTGTCAGTGAAAATTCCTAATACTATAAAGCTAGTTCTGCCTTCTTATCTTACAGCATTTGCACTCGCAATTATATTAGGGTTGATAGCAGGCCATAAGAAAGATGGTTTGGAAGATAAACTGATAAATAGCTTTGCATCGGTAGGATTATCAGTACCTACGTTTTGGGTGGCACTATTAATTATGTACTTTTTCGGATGCAAATTGAAATGGTTCCCTATTGTCGGGATGCATACAATTGGGGATAATTCTTTAGGAGACTTTTTAATGCATTTTGTTATGCCATATACTGTATTAATTCTTGGATTCCTTCCGGAGTTGGTGCGTTATGTCAGAAGCTCAACCATTACTCAATTAGACGAAGATTATGTTATTGTGCAAAAAGCGTTTGGAAGCAGTAAAATGGAAATCCTTTTTAAACACGTTTCTCAGAATGTATTGTTGCCACTGATCACTAAATTAGGAATGGCATTGCCGATGTTAGTTACTGGGGCTGTAATTACAGAAACCGTATTTTCTTGGCCTGGTATTGGGGTGTATTTCATAACTGCAGTTAGAAACTTAGATTATCCAATAGTAATGGATGTCTTATTATTATCAGGAACATTGGTCATTTTAGGAAATCTTTTGTCTGATATTTTATGTGCACTAATTGATCCAAGAATCAAATTTGAGAGGTAAATGTTATGCAAAACAGAAGAATAGAAATAGTAAAAAGAAAATTCCTCTCAGATAAGGGGATGTGGTTTGCAGTTGCTTTTCTTATACTGATCATTTTTTCAAGTATTACAATTGAATTTTCTGGACTTGAGCCGGAAGCAATTGATGTTACCAACATGTTACAGGAACCTTCCAGTGAGCACTTGTTTGGAACGGACGAATTAGGAAGAGATTATTTTGCACGTGTAATAAGTGGGGCAAGAGTTTCTCTTGTTGTAGGTATATTGGCGATGATAACTTCGGTTACAATAGGTGTTACAGTAGGAGTGATATCTGGATATTTTGGGGGCCTTGTTGACAATATCTGTATGCGTATAGTTGATGTCTTTTGTGCTATTCCATGGATTATTATGGTAACAGTGGTTAGCCTTTTGTTCAAACGAGGTTTGGCATCCATTATCATCGTAATTGGTTGCCTTAGTTGGATGGAGATTTCGAGACTTGTAAGAATGGAAACAATAAGTGCTAAAAATAGAGAATATGTACAATATGCAGAACTGATTGGAGTAGCCAAATACAAAATTATCGTAAAGCATCTTTTGCCAACTATTTTTCCGATAATTATTACTGCAGCCACAGGTGCAATTGCAAATGCCATTATGGTTGAAAGTTCTCTAAGCTTTTTGGGAATTGGAATTCAGCCGCCGATGGCAAGCTGGGGAAGTCTTCTCCAAACAGCACAAACTAACTTATCAAATGCCCCATATATGGCTTTTATACCGGGGATACTTATCGTTCTTACCATTTTTTCATTTAATAGATTAGGTGATTTGATAAGACTTTATGCAGAACCACGTGTGACACAGGAGGAGAAATAAATGGGAAACCGCATTCTAGAATTAAAGCAAATGCGAACCTCTTTTCAGACGAGTAAAGGTCGTGTAGAAGCCATTCGAGGGATAGATTTGCATGTGGAAGAAGGAGAGATTCTTGGAATAGTAGGCGAATCTGGAAGTGGTAAGAGTGTAACAATGAAAAGTGTTATGGGATTACTTCCTAATTATGCAAAAGTGGAATCAGACGGCATTTTTTATAAAGGTGTAAATTTGGCTGAAAAATCAGAAAGGGAGTTGCGGAAGTATCGTGGAAATGAAATGGCGATGATTTTCCAAGACCCAATGACTGCAATGAATCCTTTGCGTAAAATAGAATATCATTTGACACAAGTTATTAAAAGATATAATAAATGTTCTAAAGACGAAGCAAAAAAAATAGGTATTGAAATGCTTAGACAAGTAGCAATCCCAGCACCAGAAGCTCAAATGAAGCAATATCCTCATGAATTTAGTGGTGGGATGAGACAGAGAGCGTTAATAGCAATGGCCTTAAGTTGTGAGCCGTCGCTATTGATTGCTGATGAGCCAACTACAGCTCTCGATGTTACAATTCAGGCACAAATTCTAGAGTTGTTGAAGAAACTTCACAATGAGAGAAATATGTCTATTATAATGATTAGTCATGATATGGGAGTAATGGCTAACATGTGTGACCGTATAGTGGTAATGTATGGTGGAATTATTATGGAAGAAGGTACGGCTGATGAAATATTCTATCAGGCGAAACATCCATACACTACAGCACTTTTAAAGTCGATTCCACATCCAGATCATCCCAAGGGAGAAAGGTTACAAGGAATAGATGGAGCACCGCCTTCACTTTACAGCTTACCACAAGGATGTCCATTTGCGGAAAGATGCAACTTTGTTACAGAGAGATGTAAAGGAGAAATGCCAGAGTATGTTGCTTACTCTGAAACTCATAAAGCAAAATGTTTTTGTAATATGAAGGAAGCAGATGTGAATTAGTATGGATAAAGAAGTATTATTAGAAATAATAAATCTAAAAAAATATTTCCCGATTAAAAACTTTTTTGGAAGTTTAAAGGGTGAAGTAAAAGCTGTTGATGATGTTTCTTTTCAAATATACAAAGGTGAAACGTTTGGGTTAGTTGGAGAATCTGGTTGTGGAAAATCCACATTGGGACGCTGTATTCTTCGTATGTTTGATGTTAATAGTGGGAGCGTTCTTTATGAAGGTAAAGACTTGGTAAATATGCCCGAAAAAGAATGGAAAGAATATCGAAAAAAACTTCAGATAATTTTTCAGGACCCATACTCAGCATTAAATCCGAATTGGAATGTAAAAGAATTAATTTCAGAACCATTAATTACAAATGGATATACCGATGACGAAGTCGACGAGCGTGTTAAAGAATTGTTTAAATCTTTAAATATGAATGAAGAAGTAATGGAGAAATTTCCATATGAATTTAGTGGTGGTCAGAGACAGCGAATTGGAGTAGCAAGAGCGGTTGCTGCTTATCCAGAATTTATTTTCTGTGATGAACCAATTTCAGCGTTAGATGTGTCAATTCAAGCACAGGTAGTAAATATGCTAAAAGACCTTCAAAAAGAATTGGGACTAACATATTTATTTACAGCACATGACTTGTCTATGGTTTATCATCTTAGTGATAGAATTGGTGTAATGTATTTGGGGACTTTGGTGGAAATTGGAACAAGTGAAGAAGTCTTCAAAGCTCCGTTACATCCATACACGCAAGTGCTGATATCAGCGGTTCTAATTGCCGATCCTGAAATTGGAGGAAAATCAGAACGCATTTTAATAGAAGGTGAATTGCCAAGTCCAATGAATGTACCTAAAGGATGTCGATTCTGTACGAGATGTCCAAAGGCAATAGAAAAGTGTAAACTTGAAAAGCCCGAATTGAAGGAAGTATCAGAAGGACATATGGTAGCTTGCCATTTAGTTTAATATATGAAAAAATGCTCATCACCAAAATAAGTAGTGAATCCTTAATTTGTAAAATCCAACTGTAAAAAATGCAAAAAAGCAGAATCACCTTTAAAGTTAAGTTACCACACTGAACAATGAAAGAAGAGATTCTGCTTGTCTTCACATTTTATCATGAAGGATACATAATTCATCATTGTATTCGAATACAGCATCTATACCGTTATCTAATTTACCAGATATTTCGGTTACTTCGATAACTTCATCTTCTCTAAACTCAAAAATAATAAATAAGACCCCCTCACAAAACCACTATAAGAAATGGGGCTAGTATAGAGACTTGCATGATCCCTCCAACCTGTTACGCCTATTATAACCATCATTTATCCCCCCATTTGAAGGTAATCATTATTCACACAGCTATTGATAATTTTAAGCAAATAAGAGCTAGACATCCACTATCGTCTCCTAAATCGAAACAGCTTAATTATTAAGCCTGTTATTCGTGCTTGCTTCGAAAATATTCTCTAATTTGTTCAATGAATGCCTTTGTCGCTTGACCAAGATAACGATCAGATCGATAAATGATCGCCAAGCTGCGACTTGGTGGATAATCCTTAATGCGTACAGTATGTAAAACAGGATCATTCATTTGCTTTATTAGTGGGTAAGGTTGAACAGTTGCGCCAATATTAGCCTTTACTAAATGAATGATTGAGGTAATTGAGCTTGTTTCAAGAATAGAATTCAGCTGAAATCCATGCTTTCTCATCGTTTTCTCGACTAAATCGCGCCCCATAACCCCTTCAGGATACATAACCATCGGTAATTCTTTCATTTCATCTAAGTAAATACTCGTTCGATTGGCAAAAGGGTGGTTCTTAGATACTGTTAACACATACTCTTCCGTACATAAAGGAATAGAGATAAGACGTTCATTCGGGATTACATTTGTTCCAATTCCGATATCAACTTCACTTTCAAGCACTTGCTGCAAAATTTCAATAGAAGCAATAACTTCTAATTTTATTTTAGGAAACATACGGTGAAATTGAATGATAAGATCGGAAATTCGGTAATCTAAATCAGATGGCATGAGACCTATTCTTATCGTTCCTCTTTTTACTTGACGCAAATCTTCAATGGAATCTTTGACATTTTGTAAAGTGTCCAAAATCTCAGTGCTATAATTTAGCAGTAATGAGCCTGCTTCTGTAAGGGCAATCTTTTTCCCGATCCGGTCAAACAATGGCATATTCAGTTCATCTTCTAATGCTCGAATTTGCTGGCTTAATGTTGGTTGTGAAACCCCAATTTTTTCTGCCGCCTTTGTAAAATGCATCTCTTCACAAACCGCTATAAAATAGTGAAGCTGACGAATTTCCAAGCATTTCACCTACTTTCATTAGTAATACTAATGATAATAATAGAAATAGTAATATTGATCAATCAAAACACATACTATACACTATATTTAGACGTAACTTAACATTTTTCTACATATAAAAGGAGATGATTTATTATGCGTTTAATGCGAGGGTTTCTTCCAATTGCTGCTCTGTTTCTTGCTTCAATCAATTTGCGACCCGTTATAACCTCTGTCTCTCCTTTACTAAGAACGATTCAAGAAACACTTGGCATGAGTGGTTTCGCAGCTAGCCTATTGACCTCTTTACCTGTGCTGTGCATGGGCTTTTTTGCACCAGCAGCTGTGAAATTAAGCAAACGCTGGGGAATTGAACGGACCATTGCTTACTGTCTGCTTCTAATTGGATTGGCTACTGCTGCAAGATACTTCATCCATTCTTCCTGGCAAATGCTAGTTACTGCCTTTGTAGCAGGTATAGGGATTGCGATAATCGGACCGTTATTATCCGGATATATCAAAAATAATTTTGCTAACCCCATTGCTATAGTCGGGGTTTATTCTATGGCACTTGTCATAGGAGCAGCGCTTGGCTCAGCCTTTTCGGTACCGCTCTTGACGATCTTCAATTATTCTTGGCAGTCCTCTGTCGCTTTCTGGTCCATTTTGGCTTTCATTGCGCTTTTCTTCTGGTGGAAGCCGGCTCGAAAAACGCCAAAAATAACGGACCCTGTTATCATCACCCAGGCTAAATTAAACAATAATGGATTTAAGCTTCTATTAACAAATAAACGAGCTTGGCTGTTGACTTCCTTCTTCGGGATGATGGCTTTCATGTTTTATTCTCTTACTGCCTGGCTCGCTCCTATCATAGAGGAACTAGGCTATGATAAACAAACTGCTGGAATGATTTTAACCTTTTTTACACTTATTCAAATACCAGTTAGCTTTTTACTCCCGATTCTTGTCAGTCATTTTCAACATAGAGCTATCTGGCTCATTGGCAGTTCTGTTATGGAACTGATCGGTCTGTTGATGCTCCACTTTTCTGTATCGCCTTGGGTTGCTTGCCTATTTTTAGGAATTGGTGCTGGAGGACTCTTTCCACTGGCTTTAATGCTCCCTATTGAAGAGGCATCAAGTATGGAGGAAGCAAGTATATTATCAGCAATGACACAATCTGGGGGCTATATTTTCGCTGCTCTTGGACCCCTTCTTGTTGGTTTAATCCATGATTATGCTGGTAGTTTCTCCCCAGCCATTATTGCTTTGACTGTCGTAGTAACGATTATGATCCTGCTACAGATTAAAATCGGTAATAAAACAACGTGACAGCTGCATTCTAGTAAAACAACTTCTGCCTAAGCCTATTATTATAGTAGAAAGAAGGGGCATCTCACCTATGACAGCCCCCCTCCATACTTATTATTTCTCTGGAATCAAATCCAATCTTTTTATAAGCTCCGTCAAGGCAACAACAACAGCTACAATAATAGAAAGCTCAAACATTCTACATACCACCATTTTTCACTAGTAAAAAAGGATATTTATTGCCCCAACAACTAAAGCAGCTATGACAGTTCGCCATAGCCAAAATTTCTTTTTCTACAGAACGTTTACAAATTGTGTTAAATTCACTACAATTTGTATGAAAGGAGCTGATTTTTTCATGGGATTTTTCGCACTTATTCCGCTTATTATTTATTTAGCGGCTATCGGGTTTATTATTTGGTTTTGCGTTAACTTAATCAATGCGCAAAGAGAGAGGAATCAAGTACTAAAAGAAATCTCCTCTAAATTAGACGGAATTTCTTTTAGTCAGATGGAAGAAAAGTAAGAAAGAATTTTTCAGCAATTTCTTAGCTGAACATTTCTCAAGGAGTGCTAGTTATGTATGAATATAAATTCGTTGATGTAAATATTGGCGCTTTCAGTAATTATCCAAAAGAAGATTATCATGAAATCATTCATGAGCATGCAAAGCAAGGCTGGAAGCTTCACCAAATCTTTACACCGCCTTTTGCTACGCATGGGCAAGCAATTACGATGGAACTAATTTTCGAACGGAAAATTTAAGATGAAAAAATGGTGGGCAAAGCAATGCTTCCCACCATTAAAGAAATATAAATTATTTCACAAATAATCCACTTACTTCATCGGCTTCATTAAAGCTAATCGTATAAATGCGGCTTTGTTTTGAATACTTGCCAACAAGGCTAAATTTTTAGAACCATTAAATCTTCGTCAAAATGCTTTTGTTTAAATTTCAGGGCATTTCGTTCTACACCATATGTCTCAAAACCTACTGACTTATACAGATTTAAGGCAGATTCATTATCAGACACGACTGTTAAGTTGATCTGTTCCAAACCATTGCATTTTTTTGCCTTGCTTATTAGTTCGAGCATGAGCAATCTTCCTAGACCATATCCTCGGACTTCTGGTGCCACAAACATTCCAAATACATTCCCTTTGTGGACAGTTTTTAGGCCATTTTCACGCATAAAGGTCACAATGCCAACTAGCGTATTCTTTTCATCAAAAGCACCTAAAACGAATTTATCCTCCGTTGGTTTCAATCGTTCTTCTATCGTTTCAATTGAGAAATTTACTTCTCTTTCATATGTTGAGCCAAACGACTCTGGATTGAATTTTAATGCCCTCAATCGTAAGTCTTGATATAATTGGGCATCTGATTCATGCAATACACGGATATTCATGCTACTTCCTCCATGGATTTTTTAAATATAATAACACAAAGTAATGAAACAATCCTTCCATTAATCAAACACATCTGAGCGACTAGGACATATTAGTATCGGAGTCACAATAAATACGTATTTGCACCTAAAAAATAGAAGAAGACGAACTTCAAAAGTTCGCCTCCTACACTACGAATAAAATCAAATCGGCACGCCGATAACTTTATACTTTATAAAAACCTCTCAAACCCTTGATATACAAAAGCTATTTCCTTTTTATCCGATTGACCCTTCCATCTCGAACTTGATCAAACGATTCATCTCAACCGCATATTCCATTGGAAGTTCTTTTGTAAATGGTTCGATGAAGCCCATGACAATCATCTCTGTTGCTTCTTGTTCAGAAATGCCGCGGCTCATGAGATAGAAGAGCTGTTCTTCTGATACTTTCGATACTTTTGCTTCATGCTCTAATGAAATATTATCATTCAATATTTCATTGTATGGAATTGTATCTGAAGTGGATTGATTATCCATAATTAACGTATCACATTCGATATTTGCACGAGCACCATCGGCTTTACGTCCAAAATGAACGATTCCACGATAGCTTACTTTTCCGCCATGCTTAGAAATTGATTTTGAAACGATGGTTGAAGACGTATTTGGTGCAAGGTGAATCATTTTTGCCCCAGCATCCTGGTGCTGACCTTTCCCTGCAATTGCAATCGAAAGAGTCATACCGCGAGCGCCTTCTCCTTTCAAAATCACAGCTGGATATTTCATTGTTAATTTCGAACCGATATTTCCGTCGATCCATTCCATCGTTGCATTTTCTTCACAAACAGCACGCTTTGTAACAAGGTTATAAACGTTGTTTGCCCAGTTTTGGATCGTTGTATAGCGGCAATACCCACCCTTTTTAATCATAATTTCAACAACTGCACTATGAAGTGAATTTGTTGTATAAACTGGCGCAGTACAGCCCTCAACATAGTGAACATGTGCATCCTCATCGACAATAATTAACGTCCGCTCAAATTGGCCCATGTTTTCTGAGTTAATTCGGAAATAAGCTTGTAGAGGTGTCTCCACTTTAATTCCCTTCGGAACATAGATGAAAGAACCACCAGACCAAACAGCTGAATTTAGAGCAGCAAATTTATTATCTGTCGGCGGAATCACTTTCGCCCAGTGCTCACGGAACAGCTCTTCGTTTTCACGTAAAGCAGAATCTGTATCCTTAAATATGATACCTTGTGCTTCAAGGTCCTCTTGCATATTATGATAAACAACCTCTGATTCGTATTGCGCAGAAACACCAGCTAAATACTTTTGCTCCGCTTCAGGAATACCGAGCTTATCAAACGTTTGTTTAATTTCCTCTGGCACTTCATCCCAAGAACGCTCTGTTTTTTCAGATGGTTTTACATAGTACGTAATTTCATCAAAGTTTAAAGACGATAAATCTCCACCCCATTGCGGCATCGGCATTTTATAAAAATGCTCCAATGATTTTAAACGGAAGTCGAGCATCCATTGCGGTTCATTTTTCATTTTTGAAATCTCTTCTACAATTTCCTTCGTTAAACCGCGTTTTGATCGGAAAATGGAAACGTCTTTATCGGCAAAACCATATTTATAATCGCCGATCTCAGGCATCTTTTTTGCCATCGTCGTATTCCTCCTTCTATTTTAAATGCATAACAGGTAGACACTGCATCCAGACATTTCATTAAAACTTATTCGTTTTCTTTTAGGCCCTTCTCCATTGCCTTCCATGCCAATGTTGCACATTTAATTCTTGCTGGGAATTTTGAAACGCCTGAAAGAGCTTCAATATCACCAAGATCAAGCTCTTCATCATAATCTTTTCCTTGCATAATCTGCGAGAAAATCTCTGAAAGCTTTAATGCTTCCTCTATATTCTTTCCCTTAATTGCTTGGGTCATCATCGAAGCAGAGGACATGGAAATCGAACAACCTTCGCCTTCAAATTTCGCATCCACCACTTTGCCATCATCAAGCTTTAATGACAATTGAATTCGATCCCCACATGTTGGATTATTCATATTGATTGTTAAGCTATTATCTTCTAGTACCCCTTTATTACGGGGCTTTTTATAATGATCCATAATTACTTGTCGATATAAACTATCTAAATTATTAGAAGACATTGCTGAAATACTCCTTTGTTTTGACAAGTCCTTGGACAAGTTTGTCAATCTCTTCTTCTGTATTGTACAGATAGAAGCTAGCACGTGCAGTTGCTGATTGTTTCAGCCATTTCATTAATGGTTGAGCACAATGATGCCCCGCACGAATGGCAATTCCTTCAGCATCCAATACAGTTGCAACATCATGAGGATGAACATCATCAAGATTAAACGTGACAAGTGCTGTCCGTTTCGCTGGATCAGCTGGACCAAAAATCTTGATCCCTTCTACTTGGGACATCTTCTCCATCGCATAAGCAGCAAGCTTATGTTCATGAGCAACAATATTGTCTAAACCAATTTCTTCAAGAAAATCGATTGCTGCCGCAAGTCCGATGGCACCACCAATAATCGGTGTACCCGCTTCGAACTTCCAGGGAAGCTCTTTCCATGTAGAATCGTATAGATCAACGAAATCAATCATTTCGCCACCGAATTCAATTGGCTCCATATTTTCAAGCAAATGCTTCTTCCCGTATAAAACACCGATACCAGTCGGACCACACATTTTATGACCAGAAAAAGCAAAGAAATCACAGTCTAAATCTTGCACATCAATTTTCAAATGGGGAGCGCTTTGAGCTCCATCGACAACCATTATCGCACCATGCTCATGAGCAATTTTCGTAATTTCCTTGATCGGATTTACAACTCCAAGAACATTGGAGACGTGAACGATTGACACAAGCTTTGTGTTATCTGTTATTGTTTCCTTTACATCGTCAAGTGAAATCGTTCCATCCTCTTGCAGCGGCAAATATTTAAGCGTTGCCCCTGTTTGCTTTGCTACTTGCTGCCAAGGAATAATATTGCTGTGGTGCTCCATATAGGAAATGACAATTTCATCGCCTTCTGCTAAGTTTGCCCGTGCATAGCTTGCAGCAACCGTATTAAGAGCAGTCGTTGCTCCCCTCATAAAGATAATTTCTTCCGTTCGTTTTGCATGAATAAATTTGCGAACCTTTTCTCTTGCACCTTCATAGTGATCAGTTGCGATTGTTCCAAGCGTATGAACACCGCGATGCACATTCGAGTTGTATTCACGATAATATTTATCTAGCGCCTCAATCACTTGAACAGGCTTTTGTGATGTGGCAGAGCTATCTAAATAGACAAGCGGATTTCCGTTAATTTCTTGATGTAAAATCGGGAATAGTTTGCGGATTTCTTGGATATCCATTATCTTACTTTCCTTTCAATCACTTCAACTAGCTGTTTCTTAACTCCTTCAATTGGAAGAGCGTTTACAACAGGAGCTAGGAAACCATGGATTACTAAACGTTCAGCTTCTGTCTTTGAAATACCTCGGCTCATCAAATAATAAAGCTGAAGTGGATCAACGCGACCTACTGAAGCAGCGTGACCAGCAGTTACATCATCCTCATCAATAAGTAAAATCGGGTTTGCATCGCCACGAGCCTTCTCATTAAGCATTAGGACACGTGATGTTTGTTCAGCATTTGACTTAGTAGCTCCATGCTCGATTTTCCCAATTCCATTAAAAATAGAGGTTGCAGAATCCTTCATCACACCGTGCTTAAGAATATGTCCTTCCGTATTCTTTCCAAAGTGAACGATCGATGTCGTAAAGTTTTGCGTCTGATCCCCACGACCAACGACAACAGTCTTTGAATTGGCAAATGAACCATCACCGATAAGATTTGTTGTATTTTCGTAAACTGTATTGCCATCATTCATTAATCCGAGCGCCCATTCGATATGAGCATCGCGATCCGCTACAGCCCGACGGTTAATATAGGCCGTCATTCCTTTTGCAAGCGTATCGACCGCACCGAATTGTACATTTGCATTTGCCTTTGCAAATACTTCTGCAACAATATTAACGACTCCATTAGCAGACTCCATTGTTGATGCATAGTTTTCCACATAAGTGACTGAACTATTATCCTCTGCCACAATGATCACATGGTTGAAAAGATTCGCTTCCTCATCATCATGAATAAAAATCGATTGAATTGGTGTTGATAATTCTACATTTTTCGGAATATACAGGAACACTCCACCATTCATTAACGCAGCATGCAATGCCGTTAAACGATGCTCATCCACTTTTACTCCGTCCATGAAGTATTTTTCTAGTAGATCGCTATGTTCTCTTGCTGCTGTGAAAATATCAGTGAAGATCACACCTTTTTCTAAAACATCTTTAGATACAGACATATAGGTTGGTCTGTTATTTCGTTGAATATATAAATTTTGATCAGCTGTTTCGAGATCAATTAAAGATTTAATATCTTCAGGTAGATCATTTAATGAA
>JAEWDX010000055.1 GCA_023389895.1 Bacillota bacterium | reverse complement strand
GTGTACTATAGTAATTCTACTAAATAGTAAATAATCCTTTAAATTTTAACTGAATTTTCAAAAATATCTGAGGCGATTTTCACATTAAAGAGCCTGGAAGAAGGCTTTCAGGCACAAAACCATTCCTACAGGCTACCATTTTTTATCTAGCTGGACGTTCCACAGGAGAAAATAATTCATTTAATATGTTTATTTTCTCTGCTGTATATTTTTCATAGCTTTCATTATACGTTTTTGGGTCCTTCGGGTTAGCGAAATGGGTAATCTTTCCTGAAGAGTCGATAAATTTACTTGCGGCACCACAGCCAAGTCCGATAATGGTCTGCCGCTCCTCCATGATCATAATATTATAGATGCTTTCTTGATGTTGCAGTGCATAGCCAACATTCTCAAGATTACCGAGAATATTTTTTTGCCGGTATAAATAGTACGGCGAATAATGATGTTCTTTCGTCCAAATCTCACTCATTTTCATCATTTTTTCTACTTCAAATCGATCGGCTACTTTATATTTTTCTTTATTTTTTGTCATTTCAGATGCACGTTTGAAGGAAAGAGTATGTACGGTCAATGATTCTGGCAGAAGCTTCGCTGTTTCACTCAATGAATGGGCGAGTTCTGGAACACCCTCTCCAGGTAAACCAATAATCAAATCCATATTAATATTATTCATTCCCTTGTCGCGGGCAAGATGAAACTTATCAATCGTTTCCTCTACTGTATGATGTCTACCAATCGCTTTTAATGTTTCTTGCGTATAGGATTGCGGATTAATACTAATCCGGTCAATTTTCCACCTTTTCAAGACGTCAAGCTTCTCTGTTGTAATCGTATCTGGCCTTCCTGCCTCAACCGTAATTTCACGAATATTTTCCAAATGAGGAAAGGATCTATCCATCTCTTCGTAAAGCATGTCCATTTCTTCTGCCGTAATACTTGTAGGTGTTCCACCACCATAATAGACAGTTGTAATTTTCACATTGTTCTTACGCAGCCATTCTCCGATTTTTCTCATTTCATAGTGGAGACCACCAAGGAAGGAAACGACAGACCCCTGTCTACCATTAATAGCATAGGCCGGAAACGTGCAATACGCACATTTTGTCGGGCAAAAAGGGATCCCAATATAAATGCTCACTTCATTTTGAAGCTGATATAAATCTGGAACAACTTGAAGCTGCCGAGCAACAATTTTCTCCATAAGATCAATTTTTTCATCTGTGATTAAATACGTTTTCTTTAATTGCTCACGAGCTATATCCATTGGGACATTTTCTTCCATATAAAGGTGAAGAAGCTTTGTCGGTCTCACCCCAGTCAAAGTTCCCCATTTTTGAATCATGCCAGTCCACTCTTGGAGCACTGTTAAATACACTTGGGAAACAGCGATTCTTATTTGTTTAAAATTATCTTTTTCTATTTCAGAATGATGGAAATCCGTTTGATAAGATGCCGTTTTTTTATTATTTTTCTTATCAACAAGAGCAGCTTGAACTTGAATTTCGTTCGTTACTTCAAGTGTAAACAAGATTTTTACATCACTATTACTTTGCTCTGTCAAATTAATCATACAATCCTCGAAAAATAAATTTGCAATTAATTGTAGCGGTCGTACATATCTTCCATCATTCAAACCAATTATTGAAATTTGCAATCTAATCACCTTTTATTTTTGCTTACGATTCAAGAATATAATCGATGCTTAATATAATAGCCGCTTTTTAATCAATCAACGGAACTGTCCTCTCGGTCAGACCCGTTGATTTTACAATATAATGAACTTATTTAAGTGTACAAAATCGAGGAATGAAGATCAATATATCGCCATTTTCACAATCTAGCTATTTTTTCAATAGATTCATTTTCCGCAGAAATTCAATTGGTTGCTGTTTTCGAAAATGCTCCTTCACCATATAAGCAACCCCTTGTTCATTGTTTGATCTTGTTATCCAATCAGCCGCTTTTTTCACTTCTTTTGGCGCATTTCCCATTGCGACACCAAGCCCGACAGCTTCAATCATCCCGAGATCATCAAAGTCATCTCCTATGACGACCATTTCGCTCCGGGAGATATTTAAGTGATCACCAAGATACAAAAGTCCGTTTAATTTCGAGACGCCAACAGGCATAATATCAATCCGAAGATTATTTAATTGAAAGAGATCAATTTCGCTAAACATTCCTTCTAAGATCGTTTTTGCATCCTTCGTATCCTTTTCTTCTTCAAAATACACTTCTATTTTCGGAGGAGTAACTGGCTCATCAAGAATCGTTTCACTTAAAGACTCGACAAATTGTTGAGAGTAAAAAATCGGATCCCCAGATGTAAAAACTGTTTTTGCTAACATATTATGATTCAGATTTGAGCGATTCGCTAATGAAAATTTTTCATGAACTAATCTAATTTGGCAAGAAAAACCTTCAAGTAACCGAACAATATCATACGTAGCTTCCTCAGCAATCCGTTTAACATAGATTGGTTTTTCCTCGGAACCAGCTATATAAGCTCCACTATGTGCAACGAGCAATGAGTTTAATCTCAATGCTCTTGCAACTTTTTTTGCTGATGGGAAGCTCCTTGCCGTTACTAATGTGACATAAATTCCTTTTTGTTGGACATATTCAATAGCTTCCTTTGTTGATTTATGGAGTTTTCCGTTTGCCTGAAGAAGAGTACCGTCGATGTTTAATGCTAAAAGCCGATAGATCATCCCATTGCCCCCTATCAGTGATGTAAGAAAAGTTCTTACTACACTTTTATGAAATGACAAAAAGGAATAGAACGAACCTATGGGGTCTAAGAGGATAAAAATATAAGCAGAAGCACGATCAGATCAATGAGCTAATGGCTCTACCTGTGTCAGTTTTTATCCTAGAGGGCCATATAACTCTTCTAATGGTTTCATAATAATTTTATTCATTTCCGCAATGATCATGCTCATTCTCTGCTCTGCTTCCATCAGTTTCGAGATTTTTTGGTTTTTTTGAACAGCCTCTAATGTTTTTTGTGCTTGTTGAGCTTCTTGCTCTGATATCTCTTGACCCATCATTTGCTTTTGTTGAAGCTGCATCTGTACATTCCTAAAATTCTCGAATAATTGTTTAGCAGCAGGATCAGCATTCACTTCTTGATATGCTGCCTTTAAATTGGTAAATTCAGTGCTTTCTCTTACTGCCTGTTCTAATCCATATGCTGAATCATATAAGCTAACGGCCATGTTTTTACACTCCTTTTATTTTAGATGCTCTACTCACTTATGACACAATTCATATTGCGAGTTGAGTAAGATTCCACCTTTGCTGTATGTCAAATCCATTAATTAAGCAAAATAGCAAGAATCCCTTGAACAACACCAATGATGC
>JAEWDX010000103.1 GCA_023389895.1 Bacillota bacterium | reverse complement strand
CCATATAAGATACTTCCGATTCCGGTGTCCCGTCATAATAAGGAAAGTTAAATGTCGAATCAATAAAGCTAAAGTTGGGAAATAGTCTTTTGGCTGTCGTTTCTAATGCTAACTGATAGAGATCATAGTTAGAATCATCAGCGGAAAAGTTGACACCCCTCTTCATTTTAAACACTTGAATTGGAAAAATGGGTGTTTCGCCTTTTCCAAGCCCTGCCTGTGTTGCTAATAAAATATTTTTGACAACCATTCTGCCCTCTTTTGAAACATCTGTACCATAATTTATCGATACGAATGGAACTTGACCGCCACCACGGGAATGCATGCTATTACAGTTATGGATAAAAGCTTCGCAAGCTTGATAAACAATACGATCCGTTTCAAGCCATGCTTGTTCACTAATTTCTTCTTCCGTAAAATTAGTTGGATAGGAGCTTATCCTTTTAATATTTTTCTCATAAGTTTTCCGTACATAAGGAGCTAAATCAAAATCGAACATCGGATAGCTTTGCCCGCCGTGCTGCATGTTTTGATTTGATTGGAAAATAATCGAGGCTAGTGCCATTGCACTGCCAATATCATTCGGCTCCCTCATATGTCCATGACCAGTATTAAATCCATCCTGCAAAATTTGTCCTAAAGGAATCTGACAGCAAGTTGTCGTTCCAGTCGGTAAAAAGTCTAGATCATGTGGATGAAGATAATTTTCTTCAATTGCCTGTTTGACTTCAGGACGGATAAGACGTTCCATTGCATAATATTTTCCGCTTTCTGATGCAAATTTCCCCATTTGCCCCATCGGTGATTGTCCATCTACATTTGCATTTTCCTGAATAAGGTCCTGATTTTTCACCTCGACAATATCTGTAAATGCCTTAATTAATACATCCCCTGTTAAGTTGTTCGTAACTAGCTTATTCATTCTTTTCCCTCCCACATGATTAAAACGAGATCTTACCATTTCTTACCATTTCTACAATAAAAAAAGTCCACCAGAAGTGAACGATAGGATAGGAGCAAAACATACGAAATAAACATATGCATTTCACTTATCCCATCTTCTTTCACCCGAAGAAGTGGATAATAGACAAAGGCAGGTCTCCTGGCTTGTGCTTTATTCTACTCAAAGCCCTTCCCATATGAAAAATTCATATAGTGGTTCTCGCTTATTTCGTCGCACTTACAGTTGCGGGGACAGCTTTGGTTCTTCACCAAATTCCCTATTAAGTCTTTTGCAAGACACCTAATATCTAGAATCAAATTCAATATATAGTGTTATAAACAACAAACCATTTACATATATAGTGGATTGCGTTTTTATTCTATCATAATTAGTTTCCATTTGTCATCACTATTTTATGTAGAAAGACTATTTATATAAAAAAAATCGTTATCTGTCCATTCTTATCAATCGTTGCTAGCAATACATCACTAAGTTCCGCCTGATAGGTTGTTTTTAAAGTAGTAATAAGCCAAGTTTCTTCCTTACCTATTTCCTTTAATACCTCTTTATCAATTTCCCTTTCTTTAATAACTGTTTTTGGAAAATCAAATGGTTCTGGAATAATATTTAAATCATTTCGAGTTACATTCTGGAAATTAGGGATTAAAAAAAAGGAGATGGTTCCATCAGGCTCCCACAATGCTAAGGCAATTTTTTTTATATCTTCTATTTTTTCTTTTCTTGCGGCTGATAATATATAGTCAATTGAAATTCTTGCTTTGCCCAAATTTTTTGAGTTAATTTGCCCATTTTTTATTAATGGGAGGGCACTAGGAAAAGCAAATCTTCTGAGCCTTGCCGACTTTAATGTTATAAAGACACTCAATAAATATAAAGTAACGAGTATAGTCAATGTGGTCATGGATCCCTTTAAGCCAAGTTTTTCATCAGATAAAGGGTGAGCAATAATATTTCCAATTATTAACGCGATGGTGAAATCAAGAAAAGTTAATTGTGAGATGGAGCGTTGCCCCATAACTCTTGTAATGATAAGCATAAAAAAATAAGCTACTACCGCTCTCAATATCCATTGCATCGTCGTAAGTGTTTCTTGGCTTTGAAAAAAGTCCATCTAAAATTCCCTCCGGACACTAGTAAAGTCATAACGATAATATGCCCAATTATGGATAGTTCTAAAAATACGATTAATGAACAAAAAATTGCATGTAACCACCATTCAATACGGTGGTTACATGCAATTTTCACCTAAACCTTTACCTGGTTTTCTAAAAAAAATCCTCTAAATAATTATTTCGCAAAGCGATGATTGCCGATTGTTACGGTAACTTGACGTGATAGTATCCATTTACTTTTTGCTGTTTTTGGATTATAGAAGTAAAGCGAGCCATTCCCTTGCCCTCTAAAGGATAAAGCTTCCTCTACAGCCCTGATTGAATCTTTGTCTACTGCTTGGTTGATTGCTCCGTTTTGAACAGGTGTAAATGCATAATGTCCACCATCAATTTGATAGATAACCTCCCTAACTGTATTTGGGAAAATACTGCTATCAACTCGATTTAAAACGACAGTCGCAACGGCAGCCTTGCCCGCATATGGCTCACCCTTTGCTTCAGCAGATACAAGACGAGCAAGTAAATCTTTATCCGCTGCTGAAACAGCTGTATTTGGGATGATTAATTTTTCACCAGGGTATAATAGATCCGCAGATTTATTGTTTAGTCTCATTAAGCTGCTAACGGAAACACCATATTTATTTGCAATAATCCAATAGGTTTCACCACTCTGTACGAAATGTGTTGTTGCTGCTTCTGATTGTCCCGTAAACCCGAAAAGCGAAAGGGATAAGGTTGAAGCAATTAGAAGTTTCTTAAGTTTTTTCACGTTTGTTAGCCCCCTCAAATTTTGTATTTACCCTGCGAATAAGCTATTTTTAGGTTAGCAAATGTAATATTATTAATCACAGGCCAAAATTTAGGAGATTAGCACTACGTCTGCTTAAGCCCTTCTGTGACGAATAAAGTTGCAATAATGGTAAAGTATGGTTGTTGACCCAAATAAACACTCGCTTCCTTTTACTCCAAAAAATAGAATGTTTATAACAGAAATATTTCAACATTGTAACAGCACTTCAACTAGAAATCTCATATTTTCCGTAAATTGACATGGGGATTATACCCCGACAATTCATTCCGT
>JAEWDX010000087.1 GCA_023389895.1 Bacillota bacterium | reverse complement strand
GAAAACCAGCCTCTATAATATCGACATTCAAACGTTCTAACTGTTTAGCGATTTCTATTTTCTCCGAAAGATTTAAATTGACACCGGGTGATTGCTCTCCATCGCGTAATGTTGTATCGAAAATTTTAACCTTTTGCACTGACAACAACTTCTTTCTTTTTCCCACTATTGACAAATGGCATCATTTTGCGAAGCTCCCTACCAACCTGTTCGATAAGATGCTCATTTTCTCGATTGTTAATGGCGGTGAATTCTGGACGGTTTGCTTGATTTTCTAAGATCCAGCCTTTTGCAAATTTCCCATCTTGAATATCTTTAAGAATGGCTTTCATTTCTTCCTTCACTCTGCCGTCTACAACTCTTGGACCGCTCACGAAGTCTCCCCATTGTGCTGTATCAGAAATGGAATAGCGCATGCCAGCAAGACCGCCTTCATACATTAAATCAACAATCAGCTTCAATTCGTGTAAACATTCAAAGTAAGCTAATTCTGGCTGATAACCAGCTTCTACAAGTGTTTCAAAGCCAGCTTTAACGAGTGAGGTTAATCCTCCACAAAGGACTGCTTGTTCACCGAATAAATCTGTTTCTGTTTCTTCCTTAAATGTTGTTTCTAACGCACCTGCACGTAAGGAGCCAATTGCTTTTGCATAAGCTAATGCAAGCTCTTTCGCTTCACCTGACACATCTTGAAAAATGGCAAATAATGCTGGTACTCCTGCATCCTGCTCATATGTTCTTCGCACAAGATGACCAGGCCCTTTAGGAGCAACAAGGAGAACATCACACTCTGCTGGTGGATTAATTTGATTAAAATGAATATTAAAACCATGGGCAAACATCAGCGCTTGATTAGTTAAATTCGGTGCTATTTCTTCCTGATAAACTTTCGGTTGGAGCTCATCTGGCAAGAGAATCATCACAACGTCAGCCTGTCTTGTCGCCTCACCAACAGAATAAACTTGAAAACCATCTTCAGCTGCCTTATCCCATGATTTTCCTTTCCGAAGACCAATAACTACTTCAACACCGCTATCTCTCATATTTTGTGCATGTGCATGACCTTGTGAGCCGTAACCAATTACTGCCACTTTTTTTCCGTTCAAATATGCTGAGTTTGCATCTCCGTTATAATACATTTTCGCCATTTTATTTCTCCCTCTCTTTTGATCTCCTATTATTTTTTAAACAATTGAATATGGTTTTTGCTGGCTTACGGGACGCTGTGTTCCACGTGGGAATGCTGTTATTCCCGTTCTTGCCAGCTCTTTAATGCCATATGGCTTAATTAATTCGATAAACGCTTCAATCTTATCTGACTCCCCTGTTAATTGAATAACAAGACTGTCTTTACTCACATCAATGACAGTTGCTCGAAATGGCTCAATTAATGAGTAAATTTCGTTTCTTGTTTGCGGAGTCGTCGGTACTTTAATTAGCGCTAGTTCACGGGCGACGATTGCTTGGTCGCTAATATCGACTACTTTTAGAACGTCAATTTGTTTATTTAGCTGCTTTGTTATTTGCTCACTGTCTCGCTCACTTTCAACATGAGCAACACATGTAATTCTTGACATTCCTGCTTGCTCCGTCAAACCAACCGAAATACTTTCAATATTGTAGTTACGCTTTGAAAATAAATTTGTAATTCGATTGAGAACACCAGGACTATTGATAACAGTCATACAAATAATTCTTTTCAAGGCTTAGCACCTACCATTTCATGTAATCCTTTCCCAGGTGCAACCATCGGATAGACATTTTCATTTGGATCAATACGGAAATCTAGTAAAACTGGTTCACATCTATTTAACACTTCAGCTAGTATTGCTTCTGCTTCTTCCTCGTTTTTAATTTCATAGCCTTTTATTCCATAAGCTTCAGCTAGCTTTACGAAGGACGGTTGAACAGTTATTTTACTGTGAGAATAACGTTCCTCGTAAAAGATTTCCTGCCATTGCCTCACCATTCCTAGCGCTTGGTTATTAAAGATTACAATCTTAATAGGGAGATTATATTCTTTAATGATCGCTAGCTCTTGAGTTGTCATTTGAAAGCCAGCATCCCCTAAAACTGCAATGACATTAGCTTCTTTATTGGCAAATTGCGCACCAATACTTGCCGGAAGACCAAAGCCCATCGTTCCTAATCCACCTGAAGTCACCCATCTATCTGCCTTTTTGAAACGATAATATTGTGCAGCCCACATTTGATGCTGACCTACATCTGTCACAACAACCGCTTCTCCATTTGATTTCTCATAGAGCATCTCCATCACTTTTTGCGGCTTTAGTTTAGTCGATTCGCTGTAATAGTAAGGATATTCCTCCTGCCAAGCTTGAATCATTTCGAGCCATTTTTTATGTTCAGATGATCTTCCTTCCTGTTGTATAAGAGCTTTCAAAGCCTCTTTCGCATCAGCAACAATTGGTATTTCAGTTGGGACATTTTTTCCAATTTCAGCTGGGTCGATATCAATATGAGCGACCGTAGCATGTGGAGCAAAGTATTGTAGATTTCCTGTTAAGCGATCATCAAATCTTGCACCAAAATTAATGAGTAGATCACATTCACTTAAACCCATGTTTGCTGCGTAGCAGCCATGCATACCAGCGAGCCCAACAAATAATTCATGGTTAGCAGGAAAGCCGCCTAATCCAAGCAGGGTATGAATGACCGGGAGCTGCTGCTGCTCTGCATATGCCTTTAGCTCTCCAGCTGCTTTCGCATGTAATATTCCAGCTCCAGCAAGAATGACTGGTTTCTTCGCACGGCTGACTGCCTCTGTTAATTTTCGTATTTGTAAATAATTGGGCTGCAATGTCGGCTGGTAGCCCGGTAAATTGATTTCCTGATCCTTCGGAGGTTCAATAACTGTTGAAGCTGCAATATCCTTCGGAACATCAATCAATACTGGTCCAGGTCTTCCACTTGTTGCAATGAAGAACGCTTCCTTGACAATCCGCGGAATATCCTCAATATTCCGAATTTGATAATTATACTTTGTAATCGGTGTTGTAATTCCTAGAATATCCGCTTCCTGAAATGCATCTGTACCAATTACTCCTGTTGCAACCTGACCAGTAAATACGACAAGTGGAAGAGAGTCCATCATCGCATCCGTGAGACCTGTAACAATATTCGTTGCTCCTGGACCCGATGTAGCGATAACAACTCCAGGCTTTCCTGAAACTCTTGCATAGCCTTCAGCAGCATGAATTCCTCCCTGTTCATGTCTAGGGAAAACATGAAGTATTTTTGAATCATATAATTTGTCATAAATCGGTAAAACAGCACCACCCGGATAACCAAAAATAATTTCAGTGCCTTCCCTCTTTAATGCTTCTAATAACAGATCAGCACCAGTTTGCGTTTCCGACTTTGGAAGTGATTCTGTCACGGCAGCTTCCTGCAACATTTGTAATAAACCTCCTCTTTTTCCCTTTATTTTTGCAAAATAAAAAGCCCATTCATTCCTTATAAACCTAGTTTTTCTAGGCTAAGGGATGAAAAGGCATTAATCACATTTCCACGGTACCACCCTAAATTCATGCAAAGATGCATGCACTTATGAACAGTTCTAACTGTTCGTTTTGATAACGGGTGATAGCGCACCCGACCAGCTCTAATGGAATTAAATCTTTCAAGCTAGCACTCTGAGGCGAGTTCATTTTAAGCGGAATTACCGGTTTCCAGCCCCACCGGCTCTCTGTGAATTCCTGAACATAAAACTACTTATCCTCTTCTTCGCTTTAATTATATATAATCGGTTTCAACTGTTTTAACACTTTAAACGAATAAACTTTTAGGTTAAAAAAATAAGCACGACTTAGCTAGTTTATGAAACGAATGGCAAAGTAATAGATTAACTAAATGATGAACTTCTTATATTGAGGACTATCTTACGCTCATTTCATTGAATCGTCAACACCCTATTTAAAAGTTTTTTGATAATTTCAAGTAATCTGATTTGCTGTATTCGCTTACATTGTTGATTTATTCACATTTAATAATGAAGAAATTTTTTTGTATTTTTATTAAAAGTCAGCGGAAATTCATAAAGTGAAAGTCAATCAGTTGGGTTTTTCTTCATCCCCACTGTATCAAAATTCTTTATTAGATCCTGCACAAGTTGCCGTCTGCTGTAGAAGGCTGAAAAAGAAAAAATTGATTATCAAAAATACGAAAATAACTAATATGATAAAGACAATTAGATTTAAAAGAAAGGAGAGACTAAAATATGGACGGAAAACTAGATTTAATCCTCAAAAAATTGGAAGAGATTGATTCGATTAATAAAAAGCTAGAAGAGATTGACTCGATTAATAAAAAGTTAGAAAAGATCGATTCCATTAATAAAAAGTTAAATGAGATTGATTCTATCAAACAAAATTTACAAGATATGAACTCACAAATGAATAGCCGTTTTGATACTCTAGAAACCAAAATTTCATTTATGCAGACAGATATAAGTGATATAAAAAAGAGCGTTAATCACATTGAAGAAAATGAACCTCAAAATATTATTTCCACCTTTAGACATATTAAAGAAAAAAATCCCAATAGCAGCAACGACCACTGAGGATTAATCAAAAAAGTAAATGTAATAGAATCAACTGTAACTATCAAAAAACACTTACAAAAGTTATTAAATCAACAATTGTAAGTGTTTTCCTTTTATAACTTATACTTTAAGTTATCGTCTACGTCCCAGGAGGACGTAGATATACGGCAATGGACCTTGTTAAATCAACATTTTCTAATCAGTTGGTGTAAAATTTGTGTAAAATAGATTTATTTCTCATTTAAAAATACATACTCTATTTCTTTTTCTTACCAAAAGTATCATCTTTGTATTTATTTGCTTTTTCGTCATAATTTGAAGCTTTTACAAAACTTTTGTAATTGCACGATGAATCATCTAGATATGATGTTGCTTGACCTCTTGTTAGTGAGTTCTGGACTTTTCCGGATGCATCTAAAAACTCAATGTGAACATTTCCACTACAGTAGAAATCAACCCATGCAAAATCGTTTTCTTTAGCTTTAATATTGATTTTTCCTTTTTCGTTTCCGTCTATATCAAATTGAGTAAACCTAATTTGATCTATACCAAAATCTGAATAAAGCTGCCAAGAGAATTTTTTTTGATGATAATCTGAACCGCTAGGAGCATAGTATTGTCCTGATTGTTGAGAAGCAGATACATTTAGAGGTATTAAAAAAGCAAGTAACATTATAAGTAGAAAACCTTTCTTTATGTTCAATCAACTCACCCTTTTCTATGAATCTTCTGGATCTATATTATCATAAAATTTACCAATATAAAAAGCCGCCTCGGAAAAGAGACGGTTGTTTTTAAATCATTTATTTAAAAATCCTCTTACTTGTGTACTTTCCAATGATAGAGATTTTACTATTTAATTGGTCTAGGAGCATTACTTGATCATCATTTCCTTAATTAACATGCAGCTCTTCAATGTACTGTTCTAACTTTATCTTTTCACTTTTTGTAAGTTCGTTTAATTTCATAAGAAAAAATGATTTTCTACCTATCAGGTTCGGTGAATTGGTGGGTCTCACAAAAGAAGATTTCAATTTTAATGAAAATAAAATTAACATTAATAAAACATGGGGATATATAAAAAAAATGCCGAATGGTTTTGGGCCAACAAAAAATGAACAATCTGTTCGTATAATAAAAGTAGATAAAAGTACGATGGGTGTTTTTAAACAATTGATTAATACAATGACAGAGAACCCCCACGAATTAATTTTTTATAGCCATTCTTCGAAATACAAAGTAATTAGTAATGGAGGAATTAATAAAGCTTTAAAAGGAATATTAGACAAGTTAAAAATAAATCAGATTTCTGTACACGGATTGCGACATACACATATTAGTGTTCTGCTTTATCGTCGATTATCCGTTACCTATGTATCTGAGCGCGCTGGACACAAGGATATTAACACTACACTTGGAACCTATGCACATGTATTAAAAGAACTTAGAGAAGAAGATGAAACTGCAGCAGTTGAAATTTTCGAAGAAGAGTATTCATGTGTAAAAAATGTGTAAAAAAAATCTAAAACCAATCGTTTTTAATCGTTTTCTCACACGTTCAAATTTAATGAAAAAACACCCTAAACCATTATAATATCAATGTTTTAGGGTGTTTTTTTAAACCATCAAACGAGACTTAAATTAACTCAATAACGTCCCAGGAGGGATTCGAACCCCCGACCGTACGCTTAGAAGGCGTATGCTCTATCCAGCTGAGCTACTGGGACACATCATCTTCAATCAGAGACAAGTTTTATTATATTAGGGTAACATTCAAAAGTCAATATAAAAATCAAATTTATTTTGAGCGTCCACCCAAAATTGATTAGAGGGAAGCCTTTGCTCCCCTCTAATACACTATTCTAATAAGCTTCTTTTGAGAAGGAAAACTTTTGTGTTAGCTCACTAATTTCCCCTTGCTGGATATCATAGACCTTTAAAATCAGATCACGTTTTTCAAATTCTAAAATGATGTATGTTTTTTCTGTACGCCCTCCAGGAAATCTAATGCTTCCCGGATTTATATATAATATTTGCTCAATCATTTCAGCACCAAGGGAATGAGAGTGCCCAAAACAGACAATATCCGCCCTCTGCTCCTTCGCTTGATAAGAAAGATTTAATAATGTCGACTTTACAGAATATTGGTGTCCATGCGTGATATATAATCGAAAATCGGCTACGTCTTTCATAAGCTCCTCGGGAAAATCCCCTTCGAAATCACAATTTCCTCGGACTACTGAATATCCAGCTAAACATGGCTCAATTGCTGAAAGCTCGGAATCACCGCAATGAATCAATAAATCTACTTCATGTGCATGTTTTTCCTTTATTTTGATTAATTCAGTTGTTAGTCCATGACTATCACTGACAATTAAAATCTTCGTCATTTTGAGAATCCTGATAAAAGAGCAGGAATTTCATCTGCCAATTTTCTAAGGGCATTTCCTCGATGGCTAATGGCGGATTTTTGCTCTGGTGCTAATTCTGCCATTGCTTTTCCTTTCTCAAGCACAAAGAAAATCGGATCATAGCCAAAGCCAAAACTCCCTCTTTGCTCATGCAAAATACTTCCTTCACATGTCCCTGCTACTGTGAACATTTCTTGATTTGGAGCAGCAACAGCCAATGCACAGTAGAATCGTGCCTGCCGCTTATTATCTGGCACATCTTGAAGTTCAGCCAACACCTTCTCAAGATTCGCCTGATCATTTTTCTCTTCACCTGCATAACGTGCAGAAAAAATGCCTGGTCTTCCATCTAACGCATCAATAACTAATCCCGAATCGTCTGCGATCACAATTCGATTTAATACTTTTGAAACAGCCTCAGCTTTTAAAATCGCATTTTCCTCAAATGTACTTCCTGTTTCTTCTACTTCCTCTATTTCAGGAAAATCTAATAATGTTTTCACTTCAAAACCATGAGCATGAAATAATTGCTCGAATTCCCTTGCCTTTCCACGACTTTTCGTTGCAATAATGATTTCCTGCATCGTTAATCCCCTCTCTAGCTAACTCATTCAAATCCTATTTATTAATTTTACTTGTGATTACTTCGCCAAGTGCCTCTTTCTGGATTTCAAAAATTTCTGTAATCCCATCTTGAGCCGCCTTTAATAATCCCTGAAGCTCTGTGTAAGAAAAGGTTGCCTCTTCACCCGTTCCTTGTAATTCAACAAACTCGCCATTACCAGTCATGACGACATTCATATCAACAAGAGCTTTGGAATCCTCAATGTAATTCAAATCGACGACAATCTCTTTATTTTCCAAAATGCCTACGCTCGTCGCCGCTAGAAAATCAATAAGTGGATATTTTGCTAGCTTCTTTGTTGCTGTTAATTTTTCAATGGCTAAGACGAGAGCAACAAAAGCACCGGTAATGGAAGCGGTTCTTGTTCCTCCGTCTGCTTGTATCACATCACAATCAATCCAAATCGTTCTTTCACCAAGCGCGTCTAAATCGACGACTGCACGAAGAGCACGTCCTATTAGACGTTGAATTTCCATCGTTCTACCAGAAACCTTTCCTTTCGAGGATTCACGAATCGTTCTTTGCTCAGTTGCCCGGGGAAGCATGGAATATTCTGCTGTAATCCACCCCTTACCTTCTCCCCTCATAAAAGGAGGCACTCGTTCTTCAATGCTTGCTGTACAAATCACTTTTGTATTGCCGACACTTATTAATACTGAGCCCTCTGGATGCTTTAAAAAATTTGTTTCAATATGTAATGGTCTTAATTGTAGTTGGTCACGTCCATCTGCACGCATCTGTAAATTCCTCCCTAAATAGAAAAACTAAGGCGGCATATGCCCGCTACCGCCGATTATAGACAAATAAACAAGAGGGGCGAGTAATCTGCCTCCTCTTTCACATTCATTATATAGTATATCAAAAAGCGAACAATTAAAAACTACCTGTGTTTACTTTTTGTGGACGAGTCACTGGCTCTGCTAATTTTTCACCCTTCTCATTTACAAGCTCACCTTCACCATTAACTGTGATAGCAACACTTTTGATTCCTTCTTGTTCAGTTAAAGAAAGGACGAGAGCATTCAATAAATATTCAGAAATGATTCTTTCCTCAGAGTTGCTAAAGACGGCCTCATTGAAATTTAATGTTACTTTGTCATCTTCGACAATCGGATCAGAGATCAGGTTAACATTTGCAAGGAAGTCAGATTCCAGTTTTGCCGTATAGCTAGGTCCACTTACAAGTTCTTTTACTACCGCCTTTATATTATTCGTTTCTTTATTGGAAATCCTTTTCGTAACCGGAACATAGTAATAAGCGCCCTCCTCACCACCTAAATAATAAACGGTAACTGGCTTCGTATTACTGATGTCGCCAACATCTGTCGTATCTAAATTAATGCCGTTCTCTCGACTAGCAGCTTCACCAATTGGCGTTCCCGCTACAGGCATTTTACTTAAAGCAAAACCATTTAATTGAAATTTAACTTTTTCAATCGAATCAAATTGTGTTAGCGTCCATGTAATAGCTTGTAAAATTTGCTTTTCTTCTTCTGCCTGATACTCTTTGAATTCTTTAGAAAAATTAACGGTCGCGACTTTATCTTTAATATCTACAGAGAGCTTCGTATCTGCCGGAAGAACCGCACGAAAGCCATTTGGCAGTAAATCTGTAATGGGACCATCCTTCACCAAATATTCAAGTGCCTTTGTAGCAATTGATTCTGTAGATGGTAAAGCTAATGTTTGTGGAACAACAAAGCCGTCTTTATTGATTAAATACAACTCTGTTTGAATCGTACCTATCATAGCATTTTCGTTATCAGTTATTTCCGTTCCATCTGCATCCGTATCTGTTCCATCCATAGTCATTTCCTCATCCGTATACGTGACTGATTTAGGTGGATCAATCTTTTCTTTTTCTTTCCCAAATAATCCACAGCCAGATAGTAAAATGGATGATAAGAGAACAGCAAAAATCAGTTTTTTATTCATAGACATTTTATCCCTCCAAAGACAGTTTGTACTACATGTATACGAGCCTGTTTAGATTTTAGACCGTCTTTTAGGGAAAAAATTTGCACAATCTAGTTCATTTCCATCTTTGTAAGTACAGCTTTAATCATAAAATAATCGATTTCGGGAGGAAGTTCGTCTTTAATAGGCTTCAACTTTTCTTTCCCAACCCTTTCAACTGCTGCTAAAACGAGCGATTCTACTTGCTCATCGAAAATTTTCCTCCAATCAATTTCGTTCCCTTCTTTCACTGCCCGCAAGATATGATCCTGAATCGTAACGGGTGAGAAATCGCGACTTTTAGCAATTTCATTAATGGCTAGACCGTCAAGATAATATTGATATGAGATTAAATAGCTTGGAGTAATGGAGGAATCGCTGTTTTCCACTCTTTCAACTTGCTGCTTCCCTTCTTCTATGTTGATATTGTTTTCACTAACAAATTTTTGGATCTCTTCAATAAAAAACTCACCGTATTTTTCATACTTTATTTGCCCAATCCCTTTTATTCTTAACATAGCAGACATATTTAACGGGTAGTACTGGCTCATTTCCTTTAATGTCGAATCCGGGAAAACTACATATGGCGGCACTCCCTCTTTATCAGCCAGCCTTTTCCGTAGAGAGCGAAGCACAGCAAATAATTCATGATCTTCCTCAAGTGCAATGGCTTGAACTTGTATGACGGTTCTCATGAATAGCTTTTCCTGCTGCTTTAGTACGGGGACTGCCTTTTCAGCAAGCTTAACAACGGGAAATTTACTATCTGTTAAAAGTAAATAACCTTCTGCGAGCAAATAATTAATGATGTCGGTAATTTCCTTTTCCTTATAATGCTTTAACAATCCATATGTTGATAGCGTTTGAAAATTAAATTCTCGAATTCTTTTATTTTGTGAACCTTTTAATACTTGAGCTGTTAAAGTTACACCGAATCTTTCCCCCATTCTTTTTATACAGGAAAAGATCATTAAAGCCTCCTGTGTTATATCCATGAGTTCCCGCTCATCTAAACAATTGCTGCATTTCCCACAATCGACCTCTGCACTAGTCGGAGCAAAATAGTCAATAATATACGATTGCAAACATTTTTCTGTATGACAGTAATTCACCATTTGCTTTAATTTATTGTATTCCTGTTCTCTTTTTTGAAAATCAAGATTCGATTCCTCAATCAGGAATTTCTGCAATTGAATATCTTGGGGAGAAAATAATAAATAGCATTCACTATTTTCTCCATCACGACCAGCACGCCCCGCTTCCTGATAATAAGCTTCGATATTACGGGGAAGATTGTAGTGGATAACAAAACGAACATTTGACTTATCAATCCCCATCCCAAATGCATTTGTTGCTATCATTACATCAGCTTCATCATAGACAAATTCATTTTGGGCATCCTTTCTAGCCTTTTCATTCATTCCTGCATGATATTTAGCAACAGAATGATGCTCAGCCTTTAAATAATTGAATAATTGATCCGCTTCCTTTCTGCTTGATGTGTAAATAATCCCTGATTCATTTGGGTGCTTTTTCATATATTGAGTAATGAACTCTCTTTTGTTGACCCCTTTAATCATCCGGAAGGCAAGATTTTCCCGGGCAAAACCCGTCACAAAGCTACCCGATTCATGAATCTTTAATAGCATTCTAATATCATCAGCAACATCTTTTGTTGCAGTTGCCGTTAATGCTGCTATAATTGGCTTTTGCTGTAAATTATTTAAATTCGTAACGACTGAACGATAGCTCGGTCTGAAATCATGCCCCCACTGCGAAATACAATGGGCTTCATCGAATACAATTAATGGAATTTGGATACTATTCAGCAGCTGTAAAAAGCTAGCTGCTTCCAATCGTTCTGGGGCTACATAAACAAGCTTGTACTCACCATTTCTAATTCCAGCCATTCTCTCTTTATATTCCACCTGACTAAGTGTGCTATTTATAAATGTAGCCTGAATTTCTGCGGTAATAAGGGCATCTACCTGATCTTTCATCAGAGAAATTAATGGGGAGATGACAACGGTAGTACCTGGGAGAATTAATGCAGGAATTTGAAAGGAAAGGGATTTTCCACCTCCTGTAGGCAGGATGCCTAACGTGTTTTTATGAGCGAGTAGATTGTGAATAATTTCTTTCTGTCCGGCTCGAAATGAAGAATAGCCAAAATATTTCTTTAAATAAAGTTCAGCCTTTTCAAACAAATTTATCACCTAGTTTTTCATATTTACTTCTATTCTAGCATAGAAAAAACCTTCAAATAGAAGGTTTTAAAGGGAAATTTTTTTCACATTTTGAATCGATGCTTTTAACCAGTCAGAAGCTATTTTCTTGAAAATAATTTCTGACCCTGTTGTATAAAACTGATAATGGGGCTCTTCATGAGAATAATTAAGCATTTTATCGTGAGAAAGAATTGTACTTGCTTCCCTTGCCGTTTCTTCACCTGAGCTGATGACGCTAACACGCTCACCTATCTCGCTTTTTATGAGAGGCTCTAATAATGGATAATGGGTGCATCCTAATATGAGCGTGTCCATCTCAAATTTCTTCAACGGTTGTAAAGTTTCAGCAATGACCTTACCTGCTAATGGACCACTATATTCTCCACTTTCGACAAGGGGAACAAATTTAGGGCATGCAAGACTATGTACAATGACTTGTTTATTAATCCGTTTTAAAGCCGTTTCATAGGCGCCGCTTCTAATTGTACCTTCTGTGCCAATTACGCCAATAATTTGATTATCCGTTTTTTTAATAGCCGTTCTTGCTCCTGGTGAAATAACACCGATAACAGGGATGGATAGCTCACTACGAATTTCCTCTAACGAAACTGCAGTTGCTGTATTACACGCAATAATAAGCATCTTAATTTCTTTTGTTAATAAAAACCTTGTCAATTCCCATGTGAATTTCTTAACTTCTTCGCCTGATCTTGGTCCATATGGACAGCGGGCTGTATCGCCCAAATAGATTATATTTTCGTATGGCAACTGACGGATAATCTCCTTTGCAACTGTCAGTCCACCAACTCCTGAATCAATGATCCCTATCGGTTGTTCCAAACTTACCGCCTCATTCTCCACGCATATCTTGATGTAATTTCTTTAAATGCTTTTCTAAACGTAAAACTTCCTCATTTGAATAGTTAATCAATACTTCCTTTAAATATAATTGCCTTTTTTTAATACATTCGTCAATAATTCTTGCACCCTCTTCTAAAAGGTGGATGCGAACTACTCTGCGATCACTCGGATCCTTTACCCGCTTCACAAGACTTGTCTTTTCCATGCGATCGACAAGATCAGTCGTCGTGCTAAATGCGAGATACATTTTATTAGAAAGTTCTCCGATCGTCATATCTCCTTCTTCAAAAAGCCATTGAAGAGCAATAAATTGTGGTGGAGTGATCTTATAATTGCTTAATATTTCCCGTCCCTTTTGTTTAATAATCGCAGCAATATAGCGGAGCTCTTTTTCAATTGCAGCAACAGCATCTTTTCCCTGCAGTACACTCACATCTTCTAAATCCAATGAATCCAACTCCCATATTTATTTACGCCCGTTTTCTCCCCCAAGCCTTCTCGGACGTAAACTTCCTTTTGCCATTCATTTTCGCCTTTTTTCCTTAAAATTTCAAGCAAATAATTCATTTAGTCCATAATTTAAACCGGCATCCCTTAAAAGGATAGCCGGTCATACTTAAAGTTCTAGCTCTCCCATTCGAAGGAGCTCTACAACAGCTTGTGATCGCCCCTTAACACCAAGCTTTTGCATGGCATTCGAAATATGGTTTCGAACTGTTTTTTCGCTGATAAACAATTCACCAGCGATTTCTCTTGTTGTTTTATCCTGTACTAACAGCTCGAATACTTCTCTTTCTCTTTTGGTGAGTAACGGCTTATGAGTGAATTCGTTCTCCTTCAAGTATTATAACCCTCCTTGCCTTTTGCCAGCTATGAACCGTGGGGTGGGTATATATTTAGTCACCATATCATATGTCAAGCAAAGGCTTGAAGTGACAGCATTTCCTATCTGAAGAGCGAATTATTATATTAAGAAGGGGAAAGTGACCCATTTAATAAGAGAGCGCGCATTTCATCCGTCCATGGAATCCCTTTTCCAGTCTTTTTAGACATCTGAACGATTGCCCCTCTTCCCGTAAAACAAACAGAGCCATCTTCTTTTTTTCCCATATAGTGGAGATCAACAGAGGTATTACCAATTGAATTAGCTTTCACATAAACATTTAGATTTTCATCAAAAAAAACTTGCTGCAAAAAATCACATTGAAGATCGGCAACAACCGGAATCGTTTCGTTCTCATTCCTTATCCACTCCTGCATAAATCCTTTCTGCTTAAAAAATTCAATTCTTGCTAATTCGAAATAAGTAAAAGGAACTGAATTATTTAAATGACCGAACATATCCGTCTCAAAAAAACGAACTTTTATATTTTGATAAAATTGAAATTCTTCTTCCCAAGCTGCAAAATCTGTTATGTAATTCATTTTACCCATTTTGTTATCCTCCCTAAAAATGAATGACTATTCATTTGTTGTTTTATCATTGATTATATCATAATCAATGATAAGACTATACAAGAAGGATTAACATTATACTGCCAATTCCATCATGGATGTTGCAAATATTTAATTTAAAAATCCCTCCCAGTTAACTAGTTGGAGGCAATATTTTTATAATACTGAGAAGGATTATTCAACACATAGCTTTAGAAATTTATGCCGCTCTCTTCGATAAATAAATAGCAACGAAAAGAGCTGTAATACCGCCTACTAACTTTCCAACAATCATTGGAAAAATCATTTCTCTTGCCACACCTGCTGTAAATCCAAGATGATCGCCAAACACAAATGCAGCTGATACTGCAAAGGCTACGTTGATAATTTTCCCCCGATCATCCATATCCTTCATCATGTTAAACATCGGGATGACATTGGCGAGTGTTGCGACCATACCCGCTGCCGCAACCTCGTTCATGCCTAACATTCTACCCATTTTCATTAACGGCTTATTGAACAACTTTGTAATGACAAATACCATCGTAAAGGCGCCTGCCAGCACAATCGCAATATCACCTACGATCTCGATACCTTCTTCAATAGGAGCAAGGCCAGGAATGATTGTGAGCCCTGTTAGCCGCTGTACAATGGCGGATGCAAGTCCTAATGTTGCCACAATGACGACGATTTGTCCGAAAATGGTGAAGCCTTTAATCATACCGTCGGGAATTTTCCAAAGACCAAGTACGATTAATACAGCGAATAAGATAATTGGAACTAGGTTGGATAAAATCATGCCGATGGAAAAACCGGCAACAAGCCCGCCAGCCAAGCAGCCAAGCGGTATCGTCACGATACCAGCCAGTACGCCAGTGGCCAAGAACTTCTGATCATCCTTTCTGATTATGCCAAGCGCAACCGGAATGGTAAATACAATTGTCGGTCCGAGCATTGCACCCAAAATAGCTCCGGCAAACAGACCTGCCTGCGGGTCATGCGCCAGTTCAAGAGCGAGTGAGAATCCACCCATATCATTTGCTAACAGCGTAGTCGCAAACATTGAAGGATCTGCGCCAAGCGCGGTATATAGCGGTACGACAATCGGGCTTAACAGTTTGGCTAAAACGGGGGATAGGGATATGATCCCTACCATCGCCAGTGTTAAAGCTCCCATTGCCATAATACCTTCTTCAAATTGCTGACCTAACCCAAACTTACTTCCGATACTCTTGTCTAGTGCACCGAGGATCATGAAAATGACCATTAAGTATATAATGATTTCATTAATTTCCATGATGGAAAAGTCCTCCAATCTAATAGGAAATGGTTTGTATTTCTTCTCTTAGTAAAACTTCTTACATAATAAAGCAACCTACATTTCATCTTTAAGAGATCTCCACCGAATCGACGATACCTACGATAACTGCATCCACTGGCACATCTGAATTAGGTAGGGATTTTCTAGCAGCGCCTCCTCTTGTCACGAGCACAGTATCACCGATGCCAGCACCTGTATTATCAGCAGCTACGAAACAATCCTGCTGAACCGGATTACCATAGGAAATCGGTTTAATGACAAGGAAGGTCAATCCATTCAACTTCTTATCTTTTCGGGTAGCCCATAAACTTCCTATAACTTCACCAACAATCATCATTTCACCTCACCCATCACCTTCTGCGTATATGCATCAGATGTGTATGCAAATAATCCTGCGCCAGCGGTGTTATGATACTATGCTGACTTACAACAATCTCCTTCACGTTTTGATGACGATATTTTTTCACATCAGCCTCCGTAATAACTTTGCTTGTCAGTACTTCTGATTGAGAAATCTCGTTAACATGAGCATCATCAGTGTCTACCTCTTCTTGCTTCTTACCGAGGCTTTCATCTTCCAAACAAACACTCAGTAAGTTGGATTCTCTTGCTAGCTTAATACCATAGCTTTGCAGTTTATTTACAAAGTCGTCATACTGCTTATACAGCATAAAAGGAGATGTTTGCTTATATTTCCTATAAATCAACCCTTCCTCAAGAACAACAACCCGTTTTCCCTTAAGTAGCATCGTCAATATAAAACGTTCACGTGAAGTTGCACTTATACTATTAGCTAAATAGGAAAGCAGTTGAATACATATCTTCGGAATAACAAGAAGATCACCATCTTTAACTGATTCATCATAATAGTGCACTTCAAAGTAAGGATTTAAAATATTCTCCATTATAGGAATAGGCTCTGTAGTCAGAAGGATCGCTTTCTTGCTGATCGTTTTCGGCTCAGTCATCTGCATTTGTTGCAGCTTTTTTACCACTTCATTCGCTACCGCTTCAATGAGTGCTGTCCGATTCAAAGCTTGGATGTCCATTTGTTCACACTCCTGACACTAGCCTTTCTTCAAAACTTGTCCTCTCGTGCCTTTCGTAAATCCGCATGCATTAGCTTCGTCGTAATCAATATGCATATACGTTTTATAACTGGAACTTACTCGTATCAACACATCATCAAATATGAGAGGACGATTACTATATACTTTCACTTGCACGATTTCTCCATTGTCCACATTAAATTTTTTAGCATCTTTTGTACTTACATGAATATGACGTTGGGCAACAATTAGCCCTTCTTTCAATCGAATCATATTCATACCAGTAGAGATAATGATGCCAGGAGTTCCTTCCAATTTGCCACTCTCTCTAACAGGAATGGATAGACCTAATACGACAGCATCTGTTTTTGATACTTCGACTTGTGATTTTTTCCGTTCTGGACCAAGAACGACTACATTGTGCAAAGCGCCCTTTGGACCAATAAGTGTTACCCTCTCTTTACAAGCATATTGACCAGGTTGAGACAATTCACGTGCTTTCGTCAATTGATAGCCTTTTCCGAAAAGTTCATCTATCGCCTCTCGATTTAAATGAACATGTTTTCCTGATGCTTCGATTTCAATAAAGGTTTGTTCCTGTACCCGTTTGATGACTTCATTCATAATTTCCTCTACCAATTGATTATTCACTTTCCACACCTCCTCCTTTATACTGTCCTACGCGGATTCGAAACATCATAATCCAGAATAACGAAGACAACCGATTCAATGTCTGAATAATATCTTCGCGTTCCACCGCTCCATGTTCGGATTTAAAAGCTTTGTATGCCTGTAATTCTGTTTCTCTTGTCAATGTCCGTAACGCATTAATAACAACTACCGATTCTCCTAACTCATAACTAGGTTGAAAATGCTCTAATCCAAAGTATTTCTTTGGAAAATGAGACTGTTCGCGTAACTCCTTTGATGACATTCCAAGCAAATGAAATTCTTCTATCTCTTCACACAACACTTCACAGCGTAATATTCTGCGGACAAATAATAAAACCTCTTCTAAATCATCAACAAGCTTTGACATATTAAGCCGCTTACAGCTTATTTGCGCTTCTAAAATTTTACTTTCTAATGAATCTAACTTTCCTCGGAATATAATTCGAGGATGATCTTTAAATACAAGCAAATTACCGTACAAATGAGTCATATGCTCTGGTTTTGTTTCTAAAAAACCACCATACAGTGTACGGAAACGTTTTTTACTTTCTTCCGAAATTTCTTGACTATCTTGATTGTTAGTAACTTGAAGCTTAACATCTTTCTTAGATGTCTCTTCTTCATTTTTAGTGTCTCCGATATAAGTAAGTTCAATTTGATGATCCGTCAAAAAACTTTTAGCAGACGGTGTTAAAATTGTTCCTGCCATAACCTCGTAGACAGCAACCTCTTTCAAATTTTGATTTCGAAAGTGTTTACGCAGTTCATTTTCCGTAATAACAGTCATATTTTCACATCCTTTGATACTCGAGCAACTAAATCGTTGCCGATAGGATTACGACAGGCTGGAAGACGAACACGGAATATCCGCACCTTCTTCCATCAAAATAGTTTAACCTATCCAAAATTCGTTATTGTTCAGTTGTTTTTATCGTCTTAGGTAAGATAGGATCCACTTCAGAATGCGGTCTTGGAATAACATGTACAGATATCAATTCACCTACACGTTCTGCTGCTGCAGCACCGGCATCTGTTGCAGCTTTAACAGCACCTACGTCACCTCGGACCATTACTGTCACAAGTCCTGCTCCAATTTGTTCTTTACCGATTAATGTTACGTTAGCCGCCTTAACCATTGCATCTGCTGCTTCGATTGCTCCAACTAGACCTTTCGTTTCTATCATTCCTAATGCGTTTGTGTTTGCCATAATAATATTCCTCCTTAAGATTTGTTGTTTTAGTCATTTAACGGTTATTCATTATTGAACAATTTGAACTTAAACTTGAACTTTCTGCCAATAGGCGTTTCACAATCATCTCAACCAATTGTTCTTTATCAGTAAGGTCTATGGAAGAAGCGACACTAGAGCATGACTCCGAAATTGGTTCTAATAAATCTTCCAACTCCCTAACTCCATAAGCCATTCTACGGATATTAAGCAAATTAAGCGGGCTGATATTATCTGATGTTGAACTCCCCCCTACTGCTCCACAACCTAATGTAAGTGCTGGGGAGAGAGCAGTAGTTGCACCGATCCCTCCAAGTGCTCCTGGTGTATTTACTAATAGACGAGACACCGGTTTTCTTAGAGCAAATTCTCGAACAATCTGCTCATTTTCTGAATGAATCATCATTGTATGTCCAGCACCTTCTAAATTTAAAATCTCAATACAACGCTCACATGCCGATTCCCAATCATCTTCCGTATAGAAAGCCAATATAGGACCTAGCTTTTCACGGGAATAAGGAACATTATTTCCGACGCGCGTTTCTTCAGCGATTAATACACGCGTTCCAGCCGGAACTTGTAAATTAGCTAAATTGGCGATATATTCTACAGTTCTACCGACAATTTGGGGATTCATTGTCCCATTTGGACGCATAATAAATTTTTCAAGCTTCTCTGCTTCTCCCTTAGAAAGAAAATAAGCACCTTGTTTCTTTAGCTCCGCCACAACTGCTTCTTTACTACAAGGTTCCACGATAATTGATTGTTCGGAAGCACAAATCGTACCATTATCGAATGTTTTAGAATCTAAAATACGTTTCACCGCAAGCGGAATATTAGCGCTCTTCTCAATAAAAGCTGGGCCATTCCCCGGTCCAACACCGATAGCAGGTGTACCGGATGAATAAGCCGCTTTCACCATCGCTGTTCCCCCGGTAGCAAGGATTAAATCTACTTCTTTATGCTTCATTAATGTATCTGTACCTTGCATTGTTGGTACACTTATCGCACTAATGGCTCCCTCTGGACAACCTGCAGCAACAGCGGCATCGTTGACTACACGTACCGTCTCCATAATGCATTTTAATGCATTTGGATGTGGAGAAAATACAATGCTATTGGCCGCTTTTATGGAGATTAATGCTTTATAAATTACTGTCGATGTCGGATTAGTGGATGGAATTAATCCTGCTACTACACCAACTGGCACAGCTACCTGCATCACTTTGTTTGTTTTGTCATCCATTAGAATGCCAACCGTTCTCATGTGTTTAATTGACTCGTATACATGCTTTGAGGCAAATGCATTCTTAATAACTTTGTCTTGCCAACGACCAAAACCGGTTTCTTCATTTGCCATTTTCGCCAATCTTTCACGGTGATTATAAGCTGCCTCAGCGATTGCCTTTACGATCGCATCAATTTCTGCCTGTGTCATTACAGCTAATTTAGCTTGTGCCTCTTTCGCCTTTTTAATCAAATTACGTGTTTCTTGAATGGACCTTAAGTCTTTATCCCATGTTTCCATCAACATTCCTACTTTCCATTACGTATTATGATGAACTGGCTTTTTTCGTATTCTTGCTGCTTTTATCTGCAAGAATTACTGAATCTAAGCTCGACTTCATCTCCATACTCTGGCTTGCTAGCTGCGGCTCTGCCTGCGGAAAAGTCACTGCTGTTTCATTTTCAGGCTCAGACTTTTTACCAGTACGATTAGTGGAAGGTTTGCTTGTACCGGTTACCGGCTTATTTGTAGTTACCTTGCTTGCATCAGATTTGCTTTTTCTTGTTTTCGTGTTAGCCGTAACAGCCTCTTGTTTCACTTTAACGGTGTTTGAATCGGCTTTATTATTTTTTCCTTTTGTAAATTGTTGCTCCAAGCTCGTACTTTTATGAATCGGATTTGCAACTAAGGCAGCTGTTTCCTCATGGACTCTTGGAATGACATGCTTTGTCAACAATACATTTAATTGCGTTGCAGTTTCTGCTCCTGCATCCACCGCAGCCTGAATAGCACCAACCTCTCCGCTTAGCTTCACTGTCACCAAACCGCCTCTGATGACCTCTACACCACTACAGCTTACATCTGCTGCTTTTAAAGCTGAGTCTGCTACTGCGATTGCCCCTAAGTAACCTTTCACTTCTATTAGACCTAATGCGTTATTTTTCATTGGCAGCAACCTCTAATAATTCGTCGGATTATCTGCGACTTGTTGTACAGAGGACGCAAACGCATCGCAAGCTGCCTTGCACGCCGATTGGCTCCCCGTCAGCAGAGCACCACCGAAATTTGTTTCGGAAGGCGGTCCGAAAAATGCGGCAATTGACACATCAGCTGCTTTTAATGCGGCATCTAGTGCGTACATCGCTTCCATTGGAGGGGCGATTAAATATGCCAATGCTTCCCCCTCTTTTACATTGGCTACTTCAGATAAATATGTCCCTGTACGAGAGACAAGATGGGCAAAATAAGGGATGCTATCATCATCATTCGCACTAGTAAAATGAGCACCCCTTTCAATAAATTCAACGCAAGCATTCAAGCCACTTCGTACTTCTGCCGGGCTTGGACCTGCCAAAATGCCAATGACCTCACCTGCTAGCTTCGTGGAAGCATTCGCTGATCCTGCATACATACTTTTTGCATATACAACATCCACTTCAGCTGCTTTTGTTGCTTCGTCTAATGCTGCATAAGTGACATCATCAATATCTGCAGTAATGATGCCGAGACTTTTATGATGAGACTTCAGTTCCAATTTTTCTGCCATATCAGGACTTGCGTTGGAAATGAGCTTCACTCCTAGCACTTTTGCATAAATGGATTCGTTTCTCATACTAACCTCCTTATAATGCTAAATTTTTAAATCAATTCCTGAAGCTTGCTTATCAATCATCATTTTAATTAATTCAGCGATATGTGCTCCCGCTTCTACAGCTGGAGTCCCTCCTAAGTGAATGTTTGAAATAACAGTTCTTCTTGCTTCTGGCATACCAATTGTCGGTTTATAAGCGATGTATGCACTCATTGATTCAGCTGTTACAAGCCCTGGTCGCTCCCCGACAAGGAGACAAACGACATCTGCCTCTGTGACTTCTCCAATTACATCCATAGAAGGAACTCGGCAATGTTTTACGAACAAAATATTTCCAATTTCGATACTATACATTTTGAGTCCTTGTGTGATAGCTGGTATGATGTCACGCAAGTTTGCTTCAATCGCTGCCGAGCTAAGACCATCTCCGACCATTAACTGAACTTTCGTATTTTGCGTTGTATTCTGCTTAATATAAGCAATGGTTTCTGGAGAGAATTGACGCCCTAAATCTGGACGAGTAATGTACTCATCCTTATCTCTGCACATCGTTTCAACAGCTAATAAATTCATCTCCTTCACAAAATCCTCAGATACATAAGAAAAAACAGCATCTTGAGCAGCGGCATGATCGGCTCGGAATCGTAAAGATGTAAGTGTCTTATAACGCGGACCTGCACGCCAAATTCCAAGTCGGGCTGGTGTTTTTTCTTTCATTTTGAGGTATCCTTCCCGATCTGCTGGCTCTGGTACTAATAATAATTTTCTCAAGTTAATTTCCGTAATATCATCAAGAATCTCTCCGTTATCAATTTTCTCTTCTACAGCTATTTTGCTCTGCAACGGTGCAGAAGTTGAATTGACTTGAACCTGTTTGGATTGGTTCTCTGTATTGACAATCTTAGTGGAACCTTCAGGCTTATCTCCTACCATTTCCATTAGAATCGATTCAATCATCGACTTCAAATCTTTTTCATTCATACACACTTCCTCCTTTCCTACTTAAGAAACACAGATGCATCTCCAGCTTTTTTAGTCAACTTACCATTTTCAATAAAACCCATTTTCTCCATCCACTGTTCAAACTCACGAATCGGACGAAGTCCAAGCAATTCACGTAATGTCGCCGTTTCATGGAAACCAGTTGTCTGGTAGTTCAACATAACATCATCACCATGCGGAATACCCATGAAGAAATTACACCCAGCTACAGATAATAGTACAGAAAGATTTTCCATATCATTCTGATCCGCCTTCATATGATTTGTATAACAAACATCACACCCCATTGAAATACCAGTCAACTTACCCATGAAGTGATCTTCAAGACCTGCACGAATGACTTGCTTTGCATCATACAAATATTCAGGTCCAATAAAACCTACAACAGTATTTACAATAAAAGGGTTATATCTCTTAGCGAAGCCATAGCATCGTGCTTCCATTGTCACTTGATCGGCTCCATGATGCGCTTCGGAAGACAGCTCAGAACCTTGACCTGTCTCAAAATACATCACATTCGGACCGACTACTTGTCCATGTTGTGTAACAAGTTGCTGTGCTTCATCGATCGTTGCGGCATTGAAACCGAATGCAGCATTGCCTTTCTCAGAACCTGCAATCGATTGGAAGATAAGACCAGTTGGCGCACCTCTTCGTACAGCTTCCATTTGAGTCGTTACATGCGCCAAAACACATGTTTGTGTAGGGATTTCCCACTTTTCCCTAAATTCTTCAAAGCGCTTCAAGTTGCGCATAACGCTTTCTACAGAGTCATCCACAGGATTAAGGCCAAGGACCGCATCACCAATCCCAAATGTCAATCCTTCCATTAACGAGGCCATAATTCCATCCGTATCATCCGTAGGATGGTTAGGCTGCAAACGAGCAGATAGTGTACCTGAACGTCCAATCGTCGTATTAGCATGAGCCGTTATCCGAATCTTTTTCGCCCCGTATATTAAATCTAGATTTGACATAATTTTCGTAACAGCCGCCACCATTTCAGATGTAAGCCCTCGCGATACACGCTTAATATCTGATTCCGTTGTGTTTTCATTTAAAATCCATTCTCGTAATTCTTCTACAGTCCAATTCTGAATTTCATGATAAATTCTCTCATTTACTTGATCTTGAATAATCCGAGTAACCTCATCCTGCTCATAAGGAACTGCAGGATTATTACGCAAGTCCGATAGCTTAATTTGGGCCAACACTACTTTAGCTGCAATCCGTTCTTCTGCCGAATCAGCTGCTAGCCCAGCAAGCTTATCACCCGATTTCTCTTCATTTGCTTTTGCCATAACTTCCATTAATGTTCTAAATTGATAAACATGACCAAATAGTTTCGTTTTTAAAATCACAAAAGATCCTCCCTTCAATTGCACTAATTAAATACGATCGTCTTAACGACAACAGGTAAAACTTTTCCATTTGCGATTGGCTTGCCAATATCAATATAATCTCCATTATCTACTTGAACACTATCGAGACAGATAACATCCTTTTTATAATCAAGCAGGGCGTAAAGAGTCTGTCCAAGCACCTTTGCCATATCATGAAAAATAATGATGATAAGCGGATCGTCCTTCTCAAGAAGCTCCGCCATTCCTTGCTGCAATCCTTGGGCATACTTCTGAACTTCAAGAAAGGTCGGACTTTTCTTTCCTTCCAGCGCAATGGCAACTCGTTGCAAATCATTGTTCAGTTTAAACCAATTCAGTTTATCGGAAATGGCTTGCCCTAATACTTCTGCACTTCCTGATTCATCCATCATTGCAAGCTTTAGAATCGGAATATTCTTAATCGGAAAACTCGCTTCCGTATAAGTAATTGTGCTGCCACTAATTTCAGTCGTATGCGAACCTGCACCTACGACAGTGGCACGAATCGTCTCGGTTGATCTTACGACAGTCAACTGCTCTGTTAGCCGTGAATCAGCGATAGCTCTCCCAAGTAAAATCCCGATATCCCCATATTGAAATACATCACCTTCAACCTCCTGATAAATACAGTCCGCTACCCCACCCGAGAAAGAAATACATGCAATCTTTCTCTCTAACTTCAATCCTTTGTTCGTAAGGATCGTCTCGTAGAAATCATCTGGAGGACGTAGACCAACGCTTTCTTCAAGTAACTTAACCATCTCTTGGATTATCGGGTCCAATAGGTTCGGTGTTACTGACTGACCAAGACTAAGCAGTATCCCCCTTCGCTTCGCAAGCAATTCAATCTTAGGGGCAATATACGTAATCTCTAACGTCTCTGGATTCACTTTTATCAAACGCCCACCAATATCGAGACACCCAGTATCTAGAAGATCTCCACTGGAAAACAACGCCAAATTACTCGTTCCTCCACCAATATCGATATTAACAATCGAAGTAGAGTGCTCTTTGGAATATGTATGTGCACCTGCACCTTTGGCGGCAATAATACTTTCCAAATCTGGACCTGCAGTTGCAACTACAAAGTCTCCAGCAAAACCACTTAATGACAACAGTACTTCATTCGCATTTTCTTTACGTGCAGTCTCACCAGTAATAATGACAGCACCTGTCTGAATCTCTTCTTTACGAATACCCGCTTTCTTGTACTGTTCTTGCACGAATTCTTGAATTTCCATCGCGTTTATTCGGTTATCCGCTAATAAAGGTGTAAAGCAAATATCACTTCGATAGATCACTTCCTTCTCTGAAATAACTAAGCGTGGTACCGTAAAGGAAGACGCCATATTCTGAATATGCAGCTTCGACAGCACAAGCTGCGTTGTTGATGTTCCCATATCGAGCCCTACGCTTAACAATTGTTCTCCCAAGCTCTCACCTCCTATATCCATGTCCTATGGACTTTCTAGCTTTGCAAATACGCTTGCAACTCTTCCATCCCTATATTTTCCTTAGACGAGACTGCAAAAATGCGTTCTGCTCCTGCCGCTTGTAAATGATCGCGCGCTTTCACAATAACCTCATCCGAATGAGCCATTTCCACCTTCGTAACAATACCGATTACCGGTTTAGTAAACATGGTTGCAAACCCTGGTGGAAAATAGCTTTCTTCCTTTGTACAGTCTTGGACAAGTCCAATAACATCCGCATCAACACTAGAAACAAGCAACATTTTATATAAATATCTGTTTTCTAGACATTCTCCCGGTGTATCAATAGCTTGTTCAAAATGTTCAACTGCTTGCGTTTTTTTATAAACCATCTCTTGACCGTGCAAGTGCTGACACAATGTCGTCTTACCCGATCCAGTACTTCCAGCAAAAATAATTTTCCTCATAAAAGCGTCTCCTATGTTCTCGTTATCTTCGTAGCTGAAAATCCGAGAATGTTCTGTAAACCGAGCAACGCTTCATTTAAAGCAGATTCTACAGAGGATACATCACCCAAAATCACGAGCGATCCGCTGAATCGATCGACGAAGCCAATTTGCACTCCAGCTGCTTTTGTTGCAATATCAGCTGAAATAATGGATGCCTCACTCGGCGTAATCGTCATAATGCCAATAGCAGCTTGCACTTCATTTCCGAGTCCTAACTTCTTGTAAACATCCGGGTTTGGATTCGCAATAATATGGGCAAGCGTTACTTGTTTACCCGGAACGTATTCTTGAATAACACGTTGTTTTTCATTTTGTTGTTCATCCATACGATCGCTCCCTTTTTATAAAGAAAATGGGTGATTTTATCGCAAAAATGAGTCTAACCTTTATTGAATATTAGCTCTGGGACAATTTATCCAAGATCTTAACGACATCATTAGCAGAGGGAATACGTGGATTCGTAACCGTGCAGCCATCTTTCAAAGCACCTTCAGCAATCTCAGCTTTCATCTCCTTCAGTGAGCTCAAATCTACATTACATTCTTGCAAGGTTTGTGGCATTCCTAACTGTTTCTGCAATTGCTTAATCGCCTGCACAAGACTTCGTACTCCATTTTTCGTATTTGAAGCTTGTAGGCCTAATTTTTTCGCAATTTCAGCATATCTGACTGCCGTTTCATTGCTCTCCTCCTTGTAATAACCAGGTTTATAATCAGCATTGAATTCAATCACATGTGGCAGTAACAACGAGTTCATCCGCCCATGCGCAATCTTAAATTTTGCCCCAGCTATATGAGCGATACCATGATTTAATCCAAGTGAAGTAATATTAAAGGCCATTCCCGCTAAACAAGAAGCATTGTGCATTTTCTCACGGGCTTCTAAATCATCCCCATTCTTATAAGCTCTTGGCAAATATTCAAATACTAACTTAAACGCCTTTTCTGCAAGAGCATCAGAAATATCATTCGCTTTCGTTGATACATACGCCTCAATTGCATGGGTCAAAACATCCATTCCTGTATCAGCTGTAATAAAATCTGGGACACTTTTTACTAAAATGGGATCCAGTATCGCTTTATCCGGCAACATTTCATCAGATACAAGTGGATATTTAACATTCTTTTCCTTATCGCTAATAACAGAGAATGAAGTGACTTCCGACCCTGTTCCACTCGTTGTCGGAATTGCTACGAATGGAATATCTTGTTGATTAAACAATTTTTTCACAAAAAACTTCATCGCTTTAGCTGCATCAATTGCTGAGCCTCCACCAATCGCAATAATCAGATCTGCCTGAAACGATGCAAGCTGCTCTACTCCTTCTGTCACAACTTCAAGCGGTGGATCAGGGACAATTTTGCTATAGATGTATTGTTCATTGCTTTCATGCAGACGTTCAAACAGCATATTAATCAAGCCAGACTTGATCATAAACGGATCTGTTACGATAAAAATCCGTTTATTATGCCATTCCAACAGCTGATCTAGCGTACCTTCTCCTAAATAAATATCCGTTTTTATAGAAATTTTTCCCATGAAGGCACCTCCAAATTGTGCTTCTCATATCATTCGACAAACTCTCCTATACAACTAATATCATTTGCATTTCTGGCAGAAATATATACAAAAAATAATGAGAAACTTTTAAAAACAGGAAAATAAAAAAATTGAAAAGCGAAAACGCTTTGGATGAGGGAATCAAGCAGTTAAGACATTGCTTAGAAGAAATGGTTTTTTTACTTAGTAGTTGATGGAAATATCTCAAATGTTGAGAAAGAAGGACAAAAAGGGCATTATCACAAGCTTGTCTTAAACAGACAATTACTTGGATAACGCCCTGATTAAGTTATCTTCTCATACTTACAAGAGTGCTTATAAACCCTCTCGAAATGACGAAACTCAATTATTTATTAAACATTGTCACTTCCAAAGAAGTTTTTGAAAGATTGAAGTGTTGCCGCACGGTTAACAGCAGCAATGGATGTTGTAATCGGAATTCCTTTCGGACATGATTGCACACAGTTTTGTGAGTTCCCACATCCTGTCAATCCACCGTCTTCCATAAAGGCATTCAACCGTTCAGCTTTATTCATTTCTCCAGTAGGATGAGCATTGAATAAGCGAACTTGGTTAAAGACAGCAGGTCCCACAAAACTTGTTTTGCTATTCACGTTCGGACATGCCTCTAAGCAAACACCACATGTCATACATTTTGATAATTCGTAAGCCCATTGACGCTTTGGCTCTGGCATGCGCGGTCCAGGTCCAAGATCATATGTTCCATCAATCGGAATCCAGGCTTTAACCTTTTTCAAAGAGTCAAACATTCTACTCCTATCAATTTGTAAGTCACGGATTACAGGAAATGTACTCATTGGTGCTAAGCGAACTGGCTGCTCCAACTTATCAATTAGTGTAGAACATGATTGACGTGGTTTCCCATTAATAACCATTGAACATGCTCCGCAAACTTCCTCTAGACAGTTCATATCCCAGGCGACTGGAGTCGATTTCTCACCCTTTGCATTAACAGGGTTACGACGAATCTCCATTAACGCCGAAATGACGTTAAGGTTCGGACGATACTTTACATCGAACTCTTCCTGATAGGGCGCAGAATCTGGATTGTCTTGACGAGTTATTATAAAGCGAATTGATTTTTTGTCACTCATCACTTACTCTCCCCTTCTCTTAATGTTTTTTTGTATAGTCACGTTCTCGTGGTTTTAATATAGAAATATCTACATCTTCATAATGGAATGCAGGCGCAGTATCTTCGCCAGTGAATTTTGCCATCGTTGTTTTTAAGAATTCCTCATCATTTCGCTTAGGAAAGTCTGGTTTATAGTGTGCACCACGACTCTCGTTACGATTATACGCACCAATTGTAATAACACGAGCTAAATGGAGCATATTTTTCAATTGACGAGTAAATGCAGCCCCTTGATTACTCCATTTTGCCGTATCATTAATATTAATGTTTTTAAATCTTTCTATTAGTTCAACAATTTTTTCATCTGTTTTTAATAATCTGTCATTATAACGAACAACTGTAACATTATCAGTCATCCATTCACCTAGTTCTTTATGTAGAACGTAAGCATTTTCATTTCCATCTAAAGACATAATCTCATTCCATTTTCCTTCTTGCTCTTTAACAGCATGATCAAATACAGATGAAGAAATAGCATCCGTACTCTTTTCAAGTCCATCAATATAATTAACAGCATTCGGACCAGCAACCATACCGCCATAAATTGCGGACAATAGAGAGTTCGCCCCTAAACGGTTTGCTCCGTGCTGCGAATAGTCACACTCTCCTGCAGCAAATAATCCAGGAATACTTGTCTGTTGATTAAAGTCAACCCAAAGTCCACCCATTGAATAGTGAACAGCTGGGAAAATTTTCATCGGAACTTTATGAGGATCCTCCCCCATAAACTTCTCATAAATTTCAATAATTCCACCAAGCTTAATATCAAGTTCATGTGGATCTTTATGAGACAGATCCAAATACACCATGTTTTCTCCATTAATACCAAGCTTCAAATCAACGCAAACATTAAAAATCTCACGTGTTGCGATATCACGTGGAACTAAGTTTCCGTATGCAGGATATCTATCTTCAAGGAAATACCATGGCTTTCCATCTTTATATGTCCAAACACGACCGCCTTCACCACGAGCTGATTCACTCATTAAACGAAGCTTATCATCTCCTGGAATAGCAGTTGGATGGATTTGAATAAACTCACCATTTGCATAATGTGCACCTTGTTGATAAACAATGGAAGCAGCCGATCCAGTATTAATAACTGAGTTAGTAGACTTTCCAAAAATAATCCCAGGACCGCCAGTTGCCATGATTACAGCATCTGCAGCAAATGATTGAATTTCCATAGATGTTAAGTTTTGTGCAATAATTCCGCGACAAATTCCTTCATCATCCGTAATTACACCCAAAAATTCCCAACCCTCAAATTTCGTTACTAATCCTGCAACCTCATGACGACGCACTTGCTCGTCTAAAGCATATAAAAGCTGCTGTCCTGTAGTAGCACCTGCAAATGCTGTACGGTGATGCTGTGTACCACCAAAGCGACGAAAATCTAGCAATCCCTCAGGGGTGCGGTTAAACATAACACCCATGCGATCAAATAAATGAATAATTCCTGGTGCCGCTTCACACATTGCTTTAACTGGAGGCTGGTTCGCTAAAAAATCTCCTCCATAAATCGAGTCATCAAAATGAATCCAAGGAGAATCTCCCTCTCCCTTTGTATTTACAGCTCCGTTAATACCACCTTGGGCACAAACAGAGTGAGAACGCTTTACAGGCACTAATGAAAACAGTTCAACTGGCACTCCAGCTTCTGCTGCCTTAATGGTAGCCATTAAACCTGCTAGTCCGCCGCCGACAACGATAATCTTCCCTTTACTCAATGTGACTCACTCCCTTTAATCCTAAATCCAGTCTTTAAACTATAAGTATCTCAACTGGTTTATACGAATGCAAAAATGGCTCGAAGACCAATAATAGAAAGAGCAATGAAAATGACAACTGTAACATAAGTTGAAATAACTTGAGAACGTGGAGATAGTGTAATTCCCCATGTTATACAGAAGGACCATAATCCATTAGAAAAATGAAAAATTGTCGAGATCACGCCAACAATATAGAAGCCCAGCATAAATGGACTAGAAAGAATATCCCCCATCATTTGAAAATTAACATCGGTTCCCATTGCAGCTTGAATACGTGTTTGCCAAACATGCCATGTCACAAAAATGAGCGTAACAACACCTGTTATCCGTTGAAGGAAGAACATCCAGTTCCGGAAGAAACCATATCTTCCCACATTCGGCTTTGCCGTGAAAGCAATATAAAGACCGTAAATAGCATGAAATAATAAAGGCAAAAAAATAATAAAAACTTCTAAAAAGATTCGGAAAGGAAGACTTCCCATAAAGCCAGCCGCTTTATTAAATGACTCTTCTCCCCCTGTTGCAAAATGATTGATTACTAGGTGTTGTATTAGAAACAATCCAACAGGAATGACACCAAGTAATGAATGCAATTTGCGATTAAAAAACTCTCGATTACCCGCCATGATTTACCCCCCTAATTTTTAAACAAGGTGTTAAGGTTTCCTAGTACAAAAATGAAACAAATATGTAAGCGGTTGTACACCTTAACATAGTAAAAATGTGTGATTACTTTCTTACAATTATGTGACAAGTCCATTTTACCCCCAACGCCCTAGAGCGTCAAGGCAACATTCCTATATAAAATCAGAATGTTCAAGTCTTTTAAACACTTATATAGGATGTTTTTTTATCGTCTACTGTTTTTAATTATCTACTTTAACTTGAATAAACTATCTTAAAATAGCAATTATTTCATGTTATAAAAATACTGTTTTTTCACGTTTCTTTACCTAAACCACCTTGGGATTGTATATAATAGAGGAACAAGAGAAAGAGGGGAATCAGGTTTGAGTGAAATGACAGCAGAAAGCATTTTAACAGAAAGTAAAGTTGAAACGATTTCAACTTTCGGCTATGAGCTTATTCGTGAAGTACTATTGCAAGAAATCCTTAGCAATGATGCTCCAGAAATTTTATATTGGGCTGGAAAAAGACTTGCCCTTAAATACCCGCTAAAGGCATTAGATGAGATAATTGAATTTTTCCATCAAGCTTCATGGGGCGAGCTTGCCATCCAAAAGGAATCAAAAAATGAAATGGATTTAGAATTATTTAGCCCATTTATCAAGGAACGTATTGAACAAAATAAACATTGTCACTTTCAACTTGAAGCTGGATTCATTGCACAACAAATCGAAAGACAAAAAGGCGTGATTTGCGAAGCATTTGAACACCCTAAGAAAAAAAAGGGCAAAGTAACCTTCACAGTTAAATGGGATCTGAAGGATTCAGTTGATTTTTAATAAAAGTAACGTACTTGACTTGCGAAAAGCTTTCAAAAACTACTTTTGAAAGCTTTTCCTGTTTATTGATTTATCTCGTATTAACGGGCTATACGGCTCACACTGATTGAAGTTTCACTTCATGCTCTCGGAAGGTTGCTTTGCTAGTTTAAATGCTGTATGAAGCTTCTCGATTGCTACAATCATTTGTTCCTGTTCAATGACTGTGGAAACTTTAATTTCTGATGTACTTACCATTTTTACTGCGATGTTATTCTCAGCAAGTACAACAAACATTTCAGCAGCAACCCCAGGGTTTGAAACCATTCCTGAGCCAACAATCGATACTTTTGCAAGCTTTGTTTCCGTTTCAATTTGCTTGTAATTTAGTCGTGACTTACAGTTTTCCAATACTTTTACGGTTTCTTCAAGATCATTGTTTTTTATTGAAAATGATAAATTCGTTAATTGTTCAGCTGTTGTACTTTGAATAATAATATCAACATTTATTTGATTCTTTGCAAGTTGTGAAAAAATAACGGACAGACCTGCCAATGAATCAGGTAAGCCTAGAACCGTTACTCTCGTAATATCATCTTCAAACGCTACCCCTCTTACGACTAAATTTTGTTCCAAGTGTACATCCTCCTCAATAACTGTTCCTCTTTCCTTTTCAATGCTTGAACGAACCTCTAATTTAATTTGATAATTTTTCGCAAATTCAACAGCCCGCGGATGAAGAATTCCTGCACCTAAGTGAGCAAGCTCAAGCATCTCGTCATATGATAGGGCTGCTAGCTTCCGCGCTTCTTTTACAAAGCGTGGATCAGTTGTAAAAACACCTGTAACATCAGTAAATATTTCACATCTTTCCGCTTTAAAAGCCGCAGCTAATGCTACGGCTGTTGTATCTGAACCACCACGCCCTAATGTGGAGATCGAACCATCTTCAGTAATTCCTTGAAAGCCTGCAACAACGACGATTTTTCCTTGCTCTAATTCTTTTTGAACTCGATTTGTTTCTAAATCAATTATCCTCGCATTGCCATGCACTGGCTCTGTTTTAATACCGGCTTGCCAACCAGTTAGTGAGATTGCAGCATACCCTTTATCGGTTAAAGCCATTGCTAATAATGAAATCGTGATTTGCTCGCCCGTTGTTAAGAGCATATCCAATTCTCGTTTACTCGGATTAGCAGAGATTCCTTTTGCTAAATCGACAAGGTGATCAGTTGATTTTCCCATCGCAGAAACGACAACGATGACATCATTTCCCTTTTCTTTTTCCTCCGTAATTCGCTTTGCTATGTTTTGAATTCTTTCTGCATTTGCGACAGATGTTCCTCCGTATTTCTGAACAATTAATCCCACGGTTTCCCTTCTTTCCTGATTAATGAAACTTTTTGACAATAAAAAACAGCAATGAGGTTATGTCTCATTGCTGTGTTCATAGAGATGACGAAAAGATTCACACACATTGAGATAGCCCTCCAAGACAGTCCATTATCTTGACAATCTTACATCTATTAAATGCAAGACCAGCAAGGAAAACTATGAGTTTTTCCCCACTTCGGCAAATTTCCCTTTCAAAGCTTTTCATTGAACCTCATCTTTCTCCGAGCTTTTACTAATGAAGTTTGCACCTCTATCATCTTTATTAAATTTCCAGTAATTATAGCATGTTGTAATTTTTTGAACAATACTATTCTTGCAATTTTTTCATTAATTCTTCGGCAACCTGAGCTGGTAAGCCACAATTCCTAAAATCCTCCATCGTAGCTTCTTTCATTTTTTTTACAGAGCCAAATGTATTTAATAATTGCTTTCTTCTTTTTTCACCGATTCCTGAGATATCATCAAGCATTGATTGAAATGCATTTTTACCACGCAATTGGCGATGGAAAGTAATTGCAAATCGATGGACTTCATCTTGAATTCTTTGAAGTAAATAGAATTCCTGACTGTTTCGCGCAAGTGGGATAATTTCTAATGGATTGCCGAATAAAAGCTGCGAAGTTCTATGCTTATCGTCCTTTACGAGACCTGAAACAGGGATATGAAGATTTAATTCATTTTCAAGTACATCTTTTACAGCCTCAACATGCCCTTTTCCTCCATCAATAATAATGAGATCAGCTAAGGGCAGTCCATCTTTAAGAACTCGTGTATATCTTCTTCTGACTACCTCCCTCATTGAATCATAATCATCTGGTCCTTGGACAGATTTTATTTTGTATTTACGATATTCCTTTTTCTCTGCCTTCCCATCAATAAATACAACCATTGCAGAAACGGGATTTGTTCCTTGAATATTTGAATTATCAAATGCTTCAATTCGATGTGGCGTATAAATCCTCAGCTGTTCACCTAAATTGTCAATTGCTTTTATTGTTCGTTCCTCATCGCGTTCAATTAATGAGAATTTCTCTTGCAGAGCCATTGTTGCGTTTTTACAAGCAAGCTTTACTAAATCTTTTTTTTGTCCACGCTGAGGCTTTAAAACTTTAGCTTGCAGTAGCTCTTCTGCCATTTCAGTATTAACTGGATTTGGAACGAGTATTTCACGTGGCTTAAAATGATTTGCTTTTGAATAAAATTGTCCAAGATAGGTTAAAATTTCCTCCTCAGGCTCATGATAAATTGGGAAAACAGATACATCG
>JAEWDX010000080.1 GCA_023389895.1 Bacillota bacterium | reverse complement strand
ACATATAAGTTATATTCTGGTAGCGTTTATTCTCTAATTATTTTACCACTTTTAATAGCTGAATTGTCATTTTCACGACAAGAAAAGGACAATTGGCGACATAGTTGCAGACCCTTAATTTTTTTCCTTGTATGATAAAAACAAGAAATCACAAAAAGGGTGTGAACTTAAAAATGATTCAAATTCAAGAAGTAACAAAACAATTTAAAGATAAAAAGAAATATGTAACTGCCTTAAAGCATGTATCATTTAAAGTTTCGAAAGGCGAGGTTCTTGGGCTGCTCGGTGAGAATGGTGCAGGGAAAACAACTTTACTGCGAACGATTGCAACATTGCTTACGCCAACGGATGGCAGTGTCATCGTAGGTGAATATGACACAGTGAAAAAGCCAGATGAGATTAAGAAACGAATTGGTGTGCTTTTCGGTGGGGAAACAGGACTTTATGAACGCTTGACAGCACGCGAGAATCTGGAATACTTTGCAAGCCTTTATGGATTAGGTAAGCATGAAACAAAGGTAAGAATTGATGATTTAACGAAAATGTTTGGCATGAAAGATTATCTTGATCGAAAGGTTGGGGGCTTCTCAAAAGGAATGCGGCAAAAAGTAGCGATTGCTAGAACGCTTATTCATAATCCAGAAATCATTCTTTTCGATGAACCGACAACTGGGTTGGATATTACGTCTTCAAATGTATTCCGACAGCTAGTTCACCAGCTCAAACGTGAGGGGAAGACAATCATATTCTCTAGCCATATTATGGAGGAAGTAGCGATGCTTTGTGATTCAGTTGCGATGATCCATAAGGGTGAGCTTGTTTATCATGGTGAACTTGAAGCACTTTATACGTCAGAAGGAAGCAAGGACTTGAATTATATCTTTATGAGGAAACTTGTTAAAGGGGGAGAGCATTATGCTTCTTAAAATATATTTGAAGGAAATGAAAGACTGTTTTCGTGATTCAAGAACTTTATTATTAACCGTCTTATTGCCGATTATTATGATGACTGGATTAACCATTTTCTATGAAAAATTGATTTCACCTAGCGGATCAGAAGCATATCAGCTTGCTGTGGAACAATCCTTTAGTATCGAAGAAGAAAGTCTATTTGCGAACTATGAAAATATTAAATTGGTGAAAACAGCAAATCCTGAAGAAGCTTTACAAAAGGGAGAGGTAGTGGCGGCATTAAAGCTAAGTCCTCATTTTCTACAAAGTATTAAGAATGGGGAGGAAGCTACGGCAACGTTAATTGGCAACTCCTTTAGCCAGAAATCATCGAACTTGATGAATTTGGTGACGACTGCCTTAACCGTTTATGAAAAATCCGTTACCTCTGAGCGTCTCTTAGCATTAGGAACAGATACATCCATCATTGAGCCATTTACGATTAATCAATTGGAAATGTCAGAAGAGGATCCGAATATTAACTTAATTGCGATGCTGATTCCGCTAATTCTCTCGATTTCTATTGGCATTGGTGCTAGTCCATCAGCTGCGGATTTATTTGCTGGTGAAAAGGAAAGAAAAACGATGGAGGCTCTCTTAATGACACCTGTCAGTCGTGCTGTATTACTTTTTTCAAAATGGCTAACGATTGCTTCTATTGGTGCCATCACAGGAATTATTACATTAATTGTCGTCGCGCTTGAAATCGGTTTTTTTACCGAAAATCTGAAAAAAGCTGTTTCCTTTGGTGACAATGCTGTGCTTATTATTGTTCTTGCCGTTATCATTTCCGTTCTTTATGCAATGTTTAATGCATCAATATTGATGTTAACAAGTATTATGGGCAAAACGGTAAAAGAGGCACAAAGCTACAGTACACCGATTATGATGCTTGCGGTGCTTCCAATCATGATTATCTCAAGCATTGGGATTAACGAATTAGGTTTTGAGCATTTTGCTATCCCAATTATGAATCTTTTCAGTATTTTAAAGGAATTACTATTCGGAATTGTGAACTATGAACATATTTTAATCACGGTTGCTAGCAATTTAATCTGCATGATCGCTATCTTTATTATTGGTAGAATCCTCTTTATGAAGGATAAGTGGGTAATGAATTAGTCCAGGTAGAATCATGAAGGAGGACTAGGTATGTGGTTATTATTTTCCATACCTAGTCCTCCTTTCGGATTAACTCGAATTTCATCTAGAAAGGGCTATAACTATTTAGGAGTGAAATGATGTCAAACCTTTTGGAAATTAGAAATATTAGCAAATCATTTGATAACAAAGTTGTCTTAAAAGATGTTACGTTCAATGTGCCGGCTGGATCAATAGTTGGATTCATTGGTGATAACGGAGCAGGTAAATCAACAACATTTAAAACAGTACTAGGATTAATTTCTAAAGATGGCGGTACAATAAAAATATTTGGTGAAGAAAATATAAATAAACATGCCAAGATTAAGGGGAAAATTGGAGTCGTGTTTGATGCTATGAATCTACCGGCCAATCTTACAATAAAACAGCTAAATAAAGTTTTTAAAAACCTTTTTGACTCTTGGGACCAAGACAATTTTTATCGATTAGTTAATACTTTTTCATTACCTGATTGCTTCAAAGTAAGGAGAAGGGGTGTCCACAAAATGACACCCCTTCTCACTTTACGACTGATTTATCCCGCTCATAATGAGGTCAAGCGCTTCTCTCCTTGCCCCAACCTATTAGAGAGGGAAAAAGAGCGGGATGACTAACATCATTACGACAAACATGATGAATTGTAATGGGACGCCAATTTTGACAAAATCAAAGAACTTATAGTTGCCAGCTGTCATCACAAGGGAGTTCGTCGGTGAGGCAACAGGTGTTGAGAATGCCATGCTTGATGCAGAGGCAATCGCAATTAAAAAAGTATACGGATTAGCATCCAGCTGGATGGCTGCATTCAATGCTATCGGTGCAAATAATACTGCGGTAGCTGTATTACTAATAAATTGTCCAAAAACCATCGTCAAGAAATAAATGCCTGCAAGCACTCCGATTGCCCCGAATCCTCCGAGCAAATGAATGATTCCTTCAGATAGTATCACCATTCCACCCGTTTTCTCTAAAGCAGTAGCCATTGGAAGCATGGCTGCAATTAAAATAACGCTTTCCCAGTTTATTTGGCGGTAAGCATCATCCATATTTCGCAAACAACCTGTTACGATCATTAATAATGCCCCAATTAAAACTGAAATAACAGTTGGAAATAGATCGAATACCATTAAAAAAATCATTAGCAGCATAATCCCTGCGGCAATCGGAGCTTTTCCGTTAGCAGATGCAAGCCCTGCATGCTCCTTCGGCTGCCCGATAACAACTACATCTCTCGTTTCCCGTGAGAGCAGTTCGATTTCCTCCCAAGCTCCTTGTACTAATAAAGCATCTCCGAATCGAAGACGTTTATTAGACATTTCCTTTAAGACGTATTTGCCCTGGCGATTAATCGCAAGAATATTTAAGTTGTATTTTTCACGGAAATCAATGCTTTGAATTGTTTCATTAATTAAGCTGGAATGTGGAGTCAATAAGACCTCTGCAATACCTAGCTGCTTGGATACAAGCATTTCAGCTTCGGATCTTTCTATCTTCAACATCAATTGATAATCAGCAACAAATCTTTTCACATTCTCTTGGGAGCCTTGAAGATAAAGCAGATCATTAGCTTGGATCACGCTTGTTGGTCCGGCCATTTCTTGATAAGTAATCGGTAAAAGATTAATCCCTTCCAACGATTTTCGCTCAATTTTCAAAACACATAATTGGTATGTATGAGGGATTTTCAATTCAGTTAGCTGTTTTCCGATAATTTCCGTGTTTTCAAGTACTTTTACGCGAAATAAATTCCCCCCAAGCTTGTAGTCAATTGCCAGTTGCTTAGGAGAAAGTGGGTGTCCGCTTTTAGAATTACTGCGCTTTTTTTCATTAGGAAGTAAAATGTTTCGCACTGCAACCAAATAAATAATTCCTGTAATGATGCCGACAATGCCGATCGGTGTAATTTCAAAAAAACCAATCTTTTTATAACCGTGATCGACGAGAAGTTGGCTTACAATTAAATTTGGTGGTGATGCAATAAGCGTTAAGAGTCCCGATAAGCTCGCAATATAGGATAATGGAATTAAAAATTTTGACGGACTGCTATCAATGCTAATGGCGACACTCACAACGATCGGAAGCATTAAAGCAACTGTTCCCGTATTGCTCATGAAAGCCCCGACTAAAGCAACGATAAGGAGTAAAAGGAGAAATAATTTTTTCTCGTTATTCCCTGATGAGCGAAGAAGTAAGTTCCCTGCCATTTTGGCTAAACCTGTACGCAAAATTCCAGCGCCGACAATAAATAGACCAGCAATCATAATGACGACCGAGTTAGAAAATCCTGAAAGTGCTTCGGTCGGCGTTAATATATCTGTTAGAATGAAAGCTAATAAGGCAAGGATAGCAACTAGATCTGCCCGTAAACGATTGCTCATAAATAAAATGATACTGATGCCTAAAATGGTAAATGTAATAAATAATGGCAAAACAATTCAAACCCTTTCCATTATGATGGAACTATCAATATTATATAGTATTTACTCATTTAATGTTGAACTAAAATGGGTGAGCAAATTTCTGAGGAGCTAATCATGCATAAAGATAAAGTTTACATGAGGCGACAGCAGGAAAAGTTCTCTTTCATGGCGAAGATGTTTTTAGCCTTAGGAGAGATGCGTTAAAAGTAAAAAGAGAAATTTTTCAAGGCCCACATTTCTCGTTAAATTAAAATTGAATAGGAGTGAGTACTTAAGCACGATTAATCAGCTTTTTAAAGAAGGGAGAATAATGAATGATTGAAATAAAAAGATTAGTAGATTGTACGATCCAAGAGGGAGTAGACGCTTGGAATTTTGGTTTTGAAGGGTATTATTTTGATATGACAACGACACCAGAGAAATTTATTAATCGATTTTTCCTTGATGGCTTGTCGCCAAGCCTATCGATAGTCGCATTTCAAGAGCATCAACCCGTTGGCATTGTACTGAATGGCATTCGCGAATTAAAAGGAAAGAGAATAGCGTGGAATGGGGGAACAGGAGTTGCCTCTCCTTTAAGAAGTACAGGAATTGGTAAGCTGCTAATGGAAGCAACCTTATCGATTCTGGAGGAAGAGAATGTTGATATAGCTACATTAGAAGCGGTAAGTAATAATAAAAAAGCGATTTCCCTTTATGAAAAAATGGGCTTTAAAATTGTTGACCAATTAGAATATTTAAAAGTAACTGGCGCATTAAAAACAAACGGGTTTACTGCTTTCAAGGATGAGTACATAATTGAAAGAGCCATCCCACAGCAGGTGGCAAACCTTGCCTTTTATAAAGGAATGAATCCTTGGCAAACACAATGGCAAAATGCAAAGGATGGGGAAGCGTTAATTTTGAAAGATTCTAGCGCTGCTACAATAGGCTATGCCTATTATCGGAGAGCTTTCAATGAAGAAGGTAAGCATATTACGACTGTTTTATACCAATGTGAAGCAGAGCAAGGACATCGATATGCAGAAAAAATAATTAGGCTGTTGTTAAATGAGGTCTTTGCTAGTACTTCAGATGAAATTAATTTTGTCGTTCCTAATATGCCAATTGAAAAAAGTCATATCACGTATTCAATTTTAAAGGAAATGGGCTTCAAATCGACAACAAGTCAAGTGTATATGATGAAACAAATGTAAGTAAAACATCCCCTTCTTAAGGGGCATGATTATCTCGAGTATTCTTTTCAAGATGGTGCAAAGAATTAAAAAGAATAGCTAATTAAGAAAATGTCCATCCTATTGATACACGTAAAGAAAAACAGGAGATGGATAAAATGGATCGAGATAGGCTTGAGGAATTAGGTGGAGAGCTAAGAGCAATTGGTCATAAAAGACGGCAATTAGCTGAACAAATCTATCAAGAAGTGAAAGAAGGGGATAATCTATCCTCCAAGCGTTTATACGAAGAATTAAGCGAAATTTCTGAGCAAGCGATTGCGATTATTACCGAACAAAAGGAATTGTTTGATCAAGAAATGCAAAGATTATAAGGAAATTCATTTTCAAATAACGAAAACGGTTGTGTCGGCTGCTTTTTCTAGGCTGTTTCTCAAGGAGAAATACAAGCTCAATGAAATAAGCAGCCGACTTTTTTTGCCTTCCCTCCCTATGATATTTCAACATCAACTCGTTCTCACTATAGAAAGGATACGTTTCTTTTTTTATGAAATACGAAAATGTCTAATCCATTCGGAAAGATATTGCTGTTACGCGAAAAGACGGATATTTTTGAAAAAGTAAGCGATATAAAGGAAAATAGACTGATATGTACTGCAATTGGTTGGATAAAGCAAACTTTAAATAGATTTTAATGAGAAAGGCGTAAACTAAAGTTTTTCTAACTAGAAAAAGGAGTCAATTTACATAGGAGGAAAAATTCCCCTCTAATCCGAATAAATATAATAATAGTCTTTGCAAAGGGGGAAAAAAGTTTGGAAACAGTTGTTATTGCAAGGAAACGGCAAAGAGTAAAATGGAAGACAATTTCGCTCTGGACTGGTCTATCACTTGTTTTACTTATTCTAATTGTGTTAATAGGGGCAATACTTTACTTAAATCGTTCACTTCCTAAAATTAGCGGTGAAATTTCGCTTCCTGGATTAAGTGAACAAGTGACAGTTATTCGCGATGAAAGAGGGGTTCCACATATTAAGGCAGCGAATGAGCAGGATTTGTATGTAGCCCAAGGTTATATCCAGGCACAGGATCGACTATTTCAAATGGATTTAAGTCGTAGACAGGCATCTGGTCGTTTAAGTGAAGTAGTTGGTGAAGCAGCAGTCGATAAGGATAAATATTTCCGAACATTAGGATTGCGTAGGGCGGCAGAAGCATCAGTCGAAGTTTATTCTACTACTGGGATGGAAGTATTGAATGCATTTGCCAAGGGAGTGAACCTTTATATTGAGGAATTACGTGAGAATGGGAAGTGGCCGATTGAATTTACGCTCCTTGGCTATGAACCTGAGGATTGGTCGACGATTGACTCATTAACAATTGGAAAATTTATGGCCTATGATCTAGGGGGACATTGGGAGGATCAAGCTTTCCGCTACTATTTGCTTCAAGAATTTCCTGAGGAAAAGGCCTATGATTTATTCCCGGAATATCCAGCAAATGCTCCTTATATTATCGGTAAAAATGAACTTGATCTAAGCAAGCAATTTGCTCATGTAATTATTCCTCATGAATTTAATGGCAGTAATAACTGGGTTGTGAGTGGAGAGAAAACGGCTAGTGGCAAGCCATTGCTAGCAGATGATCCACATCTAGGATTAGCAACACCATCGATTTGGTTTCAAATGCATCTTGAAGCAGATGATGTCAATGTTAGTGGTGTTATTTTCGCAGGAATTCCTGGAATTATTTTAGGTCATAACGAGGATGTTGCTTGGGGTGTAACAAATACGGGACCAGATGTGCAAGATTTGTATATTGAAAAAAGAAATCCTGATAATCCCCATGAGTTTCTGTACAATGATGAATGGGAAACAGCGCAAATCATTAGCGAGCCAATCGGGATTAAGGATCAAGAAACTTTAGATTATGAAGTAATGATCACCCGACACGGTCCCGTTATTTCTGAATTCGCCGAGGACGCAGGCAAGGATACAGTGCTTTCTTTGCAATGGACAGCATTGCAGCCATCTGCCGAGCTTGAAGCGATTTTAAATATGAATAAAGCGAAGGATTGGCCTGAATTTGAGCAGGCATTACAGCAATTTGAAACACCGGCTCAGAATTTTGTTTTTGCCTCCCAAGATGGAACCATTGCTTATAAAGCAAATGGAAAAATTCCAATTCGCAAGAAAGATAATGGTTTATTGCCTGTCCCTGGATGGACAGACGAATATGCCTGGATTGGCTATATTCCGTTTGATGAACTGCCAAAAACGGTAAATCCGAAGGAAGGCTTCATTTCTACGGCCAATAATAAAGTGATAAATGATGATTATCCATATCATATTAGTCATAATTGGGCTCAACCTTATCGACAAATGCGGATTCAGGAGGTTTTACAGGCAAAGGAGCAATTCACCGTTGAAGATATGATGAATTTGCAAATGGATGAGAAAAATTTGCAGGCGGAAGAATTTGTGCCGAAGTTTATCGATTTATTAAAAAGTAGTTTAGGGGAAAAAGAGAAACTGGTGCTTGCTGAGCTAGCAAAATGGGATTTCTATGATCGAAAAGATGAAGTAGCGCCTTATATCTTTAATATTTGGATGGGAAAGATTAGCGATGTTATCTTAAGTAAAGATATTAATGAGGAAATGCTCGATTTATTTTCGGGAAGGAAATCTGCGATCGATCAGCTTTTACGCGGTGCTTTGGAAGGAAATCCAAGCCCATGGATTCAAGATGCAGGAGGGCTTGAGGCCGTGCTGATGAATTCATTGCAGCTTACTCTTTCACAAATTGAAGAAGCGGAGGGGAAAGAAATGAGTAAATGGCAGTGGGGAAATTTTCACCAAGTGTATTTTAAACATCCTTTATCAAGCGTCTCTCCGCTACAGTATTTATTTAATCGTGAAGGAAGCATTTCAGTTGGTGGAAGTAGTGTCACTGTTAAGGCAGCGGCATTTCTGGATACAGGAATTGTTGACCATGGTGCATCATGGAGATTTGCGATCGATATGGTGAATCCAAATGAAGCATACCATCTTGTTGGTCCTGGGCAATCAGGCAATGTCCAAAGTGATTGGTATCATGATCAAATGAAGGATTGGGTAAATGGAACCTATCATAAAACAACAATGAGTGAACCTAAAGGTGAAAAATTAGTTTTAAAGCCTAAAGATAAAGAATAATTTTGTCAGTATTATTTTTTAGCATCTAAATAACTTTCTTATCCTTAAGCACAGCTCCAATTTTTGTGCTTAAGGATTTTTATTTCCATGAAAATTTGTAATTTTAACGAAATTGGCTATGTTTTTTGTGAAAAAAGTAAAAATCATCTAAAATGGTTTTATAATCAATATCGTTTATGTGACAACATGGTATGAGGAGAACAATTATGGAGCAAGTAGTTAGTTGGGTTTCTGAATATGGGTATTGGATCTTATTTGTCGGTCTGTTTTTAGAGATGCTATTTTTACCTTTCCCGGGCGGTACGACGATGGGTTTTTCCGGTGTGCTCGCGAATCAAGGAGAGTTATCATATTTTGTTTGCATTCTTTTAGCTGGAGTTGGATCGTCTCTAGGAATGTCGATGGCTTATTTTATTGGATTGAAATTAGGTGCTCCTTTTTTTGATAAATATGGGACAAGGTTTTTTATGAGTCCAAGTCGAAAACGAGTCATTCATGCTTGGTTCGATCGTTTTGGGAACAAAATCATATTTATCTCTTATTTTATACCAGGGATTCGGCATTTTACAGGCTATTTCTCAGGCATTTTGAAGTTAAATAGAAATGTTTTTCTTTTCTATGCAATCGGAGGTGCCTTTACTTGGGCTGCAACTTATGTATCATTAGGCTATTTCTTTGGAGAAAAGTGGGAAGAAATTATAAGTGCAATAGAAACCTACACTATTCCAGTTGGTATTATTGGCATTACCATCATTATCTTTTACATATTGTTCAAATGGCTGCGATTTAGGAGAAAAAGGCTAGAGAAATATTAGAATAATAAAGGCGGGCGAGATGGAGAGGGAGTGGTGTTGATGAAGCGGCTCTTTATGATGCTCTAAAGAAACAGGAAATATGGGCGGCAGGCTTAGATGTTTTTGCAGAAGAGCCTGTGCCTATTGATCATCCATTACTTACTTTAGATAATATTGTGACCCTGCCTCATATTGGAAGTGCTAGTATTAAAACAAGACTGAGGATGGCTCATTTAACAGCAGATAATTTGATTAATGTTTTAGCTGGTAAAAATCCGCTTACGCCTGTAAACGGATGAATAGCCTTGGAGTATCCTTTTTTAAGGAAGAGGAAAGACTTCAAAGTATTTATGGGTCAATTCTAATAACAAAAAGATTATTCACGGAAAGTTGCTCATGAGACCACAGTAAGAGCAAAAAATAGCAAGTCCGAGTCTCAAAGTGAGTTCATGTCAAAGGAACCGATGAAAGTTGCTCTAATGAATGTAAAAGGGGTAACATTTTCAAGGAAAAGTACGAAAAGTTGTTCTAATGTGAGACCACAGTAGTAGTAAAAGCAGAAAAGTCTTGGTTCCAATCCTGAAATTCGCACCAACTGCGAAAAAATTATAAAAAGGAGTTATCTCATAAATTTTAATATGAGATGCTCTTTTTCATTTATCCCACTCTTAACGGGCAGTAAGACCCCCACCTCAAGATTTTGAGAAAACAATTTAAAGAAGATAGGTGGGAGATCAACTGCCCGTAAAGGTCCGACGACGGACAGGAAGTCCTAGTCGGGCGAAGCCACAGGACGTGGCGTTATGAGCCCGATAAGTGCGACTAACCATCAGTGGGGGATGTGGAAAACCCCCACTGATGGAAGTCTTCTTTATTTAGCAAACAAATGATGCAGCATTCTCTCTTTATCATCAAAAAACTGCTTCATAATCCGATAATGACTCGTTTCCTCAAGTGATGTTTCCCTCGCACCGTCCTCAGTAAATTCGATGATTTTGGCGTTTGGATATGAGAGAATGATCGGTGAATGGGTAGCGATAATGAACTGGGAATTTTCTTCAATTAGATCATGAATGCGAGTAAGCATAGAAAGTTGCCTTAGAGGAGATAATGCAGCCTCAGGCTCATCTAATAAGTAAATGCCATTTCCAAAAAATCGATTCATAAATGTTGCCCAAAAGGATTCCCCATGTGATTGTTCATGAAGTGAAACTCCTCCGAAGGAATCAATAATTCTTGCTCCAGGAAGCGGTTCACTATCTAACTCTTCAATATTCGTTGCGAGATTATAAAAGGTCTCTGCGCGTAGGAAAAATCCATCTTTAGGCTTTTCAAATCCTTTACTCAGCTGTATGTACTCGTCCAATATTGAATGAGAATGGTAAGTGGAGAAATTAAAATTAAATGACCCACCTTCTGGATTAAAGCCAGCTGCAACCGCAATTGCTTCTAGTAAGGTTGACTTTCCCATCCCATTTTCACCAACGAAAAAAGTTATATTTGGATGGAGTGCTAGTTCATTTAAAGCTCTAATGCTCGGTAGATGAAAAGGAAAGGTATTCATTGAAGGAATCCTATCCCATTTTAGTTTTATGCTTTTAATATATTGATTATCGTTTTGTAATTTCATATTAAATCACTTTCCTTTGTAAAAAATCGATAATTTTAGTGTAACAAATTTTAGAGTTTAATGAGCATTGGTTTATTGGCATCGAAATTCTTCCATCTGTAAAAAAAATCCAGCTGCTCTCGTTTTATTTGAGAACAACTGGATTTTTTGGCTATGACTTAACCGTGACTATTTCTTGAAAGCGATTTATAGCTAATTTCGGATCAACTGAAAAGCCTTGTTCAATCATTGTTTCGCCGATTAATGTGATTGCTTTTTCAAGCATGTCCACCGTCGTATTACCCATATGCCCAATGCGGAATGCTTTGCCGGCTAAATGAGCGAGAGCCCCAGCGACAATGAGGCCTTTCTTAGCAAGAACAGCACGGAAAGCAGCATCATCCATTCCTTCTGGATAAAGGATGCAGCTAAGTGTTGAAGCTGCAACATTTTCGTCTGCAAGAGCTTTCATTCCATAAACAGCAAGCGCTGCTCTAACAGCCTTTCCAAAGGACTCATGTCGCTTATATCGATTCGGCATGCCTTCCTCTAATACCAATTTCATCCCCTCATCATAAGCATAAATGAGATTAACCGGCGGAGTAGCAAAGTATTTGCTCGGGTCATTCATGATTGGAAGCCAGTTATGAATATCGCAGTAATAGGCTGGAATATGCTCCATTTTTTCTCGAGCGGCAAGCGCTGTTTTGTTAAAGGCAACGATGGCAAGTCCAGGCGGTACACCGATTGCCTTCTGCGAACCTGTTAAAACAACATCAATTGTATAGTCGGGATTCCCATATGTTTTTCCCATGTCCTCTTCCATTGCAGCAGTTGCACAAACACCATCAAGAATGACAAGTGCTTGATGTTTTTTAATGATTGGAATAAGTGTATCTAAATCCGCTGCAACACCTGTCGAAGTATCAGCATGAGTAATCGTAACTGCTTTAAAATGTCCATCCGCTAGTTTTTTCTCGACTTCATCAGGACTAACCTGTTTTCCCCATTCTGCTTGGAGAACCTCAGTATGAATCCCAAATGCTTCTGCCAGCTTAATAAACCGATCACCGAAAAAGCCTTGGCTAATAATTAAAATGTTCTCTCCAGAAGCAACCGTATTAACAAGTGCCATTTCCATTGCTAATGTTCCAGACCCCGCAACGACAAATACTTCGCCATCAGTGTTAAACATTTCTTTCGTCTTATTAATGGAACTTTTAAAAATTGAAACAAATCTTGGGTCAGTATGTCCACGTGTTTCTTGACCAAGTGCATCATAAATTGAATCAATGACAGGTGTTGGTCCGGGAATTAGCAACATTTCTTCGTTACGCATTTCTTTCCTCCTAGATAATTATTTTAGAATAATGGGAAACTACCTCTTGCTATTATTCTATATACTTAGTGAAATTCCTCTATTTCGGTGTTTAAAGAACCAGTATTTCATTTCTATTTCTACATTATCGGATAATTTTCGACAAGATTTGCTTTGTCTTCGGCTTCGAAACAACAGAAAGCCATGGGCGACTTTCTTGCCAATGTACGTTTACAGGAGTGTTAAAAGCTTCTGACAAGTAAGCATCTGTTACAATATCTCGTTTTCGACCTGCTGCGACAATTTTTCCATTTTGAAGGAGTAACACGTGAGTGATATCTTCAACAAGCTCTTCGATATGATGGGTCACATAAATTAAGTGGCAATTGGTTTTCGTAATTGCTTTCATGATGGCTAGAATTTCTTCTCTTGATAAAATATCTAAGCCAGTACATGGTTCGTCTAAAATCAGGATTTCTGGATTACTCATTAATGCCCGGGCAATGATGACCCTTCTTTTTTCACCTTGCGATAATACATGAAAGGTGTTTCCTTGTAAATAGTCAAGGCGTAGGCTGCTGATTAGAAACTCTGCCTTTTCCAAATCAGCACTTGAAATTTCCTCATATAATCCAACCGAGGCAAACTTTCCACTCAAAACAATTTCTACTATCGATTGATTATTTAATGTAGCGGAAAAGCGATCAAAGGAACTGCTGACAAAACCAATTTTCCGCCGGAGTTCGGGGAGGTTCGTCCTTCCAAATTGACAGCCAAGTACCTCGACATCTCCAGAAGTAGGAAATTGATACCCTGTCACAATATTAAGGAGAGATGTTTTTCCCGACCCATTTAATCCGAGAATGGCCCAATGCTCATTTTTATTTATTTCCCAGTTTATATTACTGAGGATCTCTTGTCCCGATCGCCGCCAGGACACATCCTTGAAAGAAATAATTCGCTTCAAAAGGGAAACCCCGCTTTCTATGATGATGTTATTTCTATTTTAATCTGAAAATTATGATTATGAAACCTTAAAAAAATTAAAAGCGTAATAAGCAGCAGATTAATTAAGATATATTATTGCTTTAACAAATAATGAGCTTCGATTCCATAGTTGAAAGTGGGAAATAAGTTGGCAGGAGAAGGCTTGTCAAGAAGTGAAGACTATGACACACTATATCTAGTATAGAGAGCGCTCTATATGTTTTTTTATGTTTTTCCGGAAAATAATGAATGGAGGAAATAGAGGATGTCTAATTTACCAAACTGCCCGAAATGTAATTCAGAATATACATATGAGGATGGTTCAATTCTCATTTGCCCAGAATGTGCTCATGAGTGGGTACAAGGATCGGAAAGTGAAAATAACGAAGAGCAGATTGTGAAGGATGCAAATGGGAATATATTAAGCGATGGGGATACAATTACGATTATTAAAGACCTGAAAGTAAAGGGAAGCTCATCTGTTCTTAAAATTGGTACAAAAGTAAAGGGAATTCGTTTAATTGATGGCGATCATAATATTGATTGTAAAATCGACGGGTTCGGCGCAATGAAATTAAAATCAGAGTTTGTTAAAAAGGTATAATCATTTTTACTTTAAATAAAACAAAAAACGGTCATAAAGTTAAAGCTTTAGACCGTTTTTCTATTATTATTTGAAAATAATCTCGATAATTTGATCGGTTGTCATGCCGCTTTCAATTTCGAAAATGCCGAGACGTAATTTCGTCTCTACACCTTTCTTTTCTACCTCTTTTGAAAATTTTAATGGGTCATCAATGATTTTCGCTCGTTTAAGGGCATTTCCAACATCAATGCTTGTCATCCCAGCGGTAACATTTAAAATTGTCCGATAAACAATTTTTTCGTTAGCTTCAGGTTTTTCAGTTGCTGCCGTTTTTTCCTTCTCAGTTGGCTTTTTCGTTTCGCCTTCTTTTTTCGCAGCGGCAAGCTCCTTATTCCATTCACTTTCTGTCTGAATAACATAGCCTTTTGCCGTAAGCTCGTTTTTCATAGCATCCTCTGAAAGAGCTTCAACTTTTTGTGTGTTTTCAACTTTCTTTGTGCTTTTGGCAGCTTGGGCAGGGCTTAAGAAATAAGTTGCACCACATAAAGTAGCCGCAACAATAATCCCGGCTGCAAAGCTACGAATTGTGTTCGTTCTCATTAGGCAATGTCGCTCCTCTCACCCTTTGATGGCGTGTAAGGTGCTAATAATTCTTCAACCTTATGTAGAGGAAGCTCCTTTTTCTCCGCAATACTATTCAATGAATAACCACGTCTTTGCAAATCAAGCATTTCACGCAATAATATTCTTTGTTCAGATGACAGTGATAAAATCCCAGCTTCTTGTGCGGAGATTTCTGCATCCAGTTCCATTTCGCGAATCTGCTTCTGCAGCTGATGAACCTCATTCATGATTGTAAAAGATGTTTGATCTATTTGTCTTTCTAGTACTGTGCTTGACTGTTTGCTTTTAACAGATGACACAATAAGCAATCCAACTGCTAAACCAAACAAAATAATTAAAGTCCAAATCATGTAGATAATTCTCCTTCTGTATAATTCTAAAGGCCGCAAATTAAATTATACTCTGTTTCATAAGAGATTTCGATTTTTATTAGCAAAATAACACAATAGTCCTGTTAAATTTATAGACTAGCAGGAAAGATGACCCTCTTATCCCACTCTTAACGGGCAGGCCGACTAAGAACGCCACGTCCTGTGGCAACGTCGGCATAAGTGTTTTCTTTGGGCTTCAGCCCTTAGAAAACACAATCAGGCTCTGCGTGACTAATACGTCCTGTATGTCGTAAGACTCCCACCTCAAGAATCTGAGAAAACAATTAAAAGAAGATAGGTGGGAGATCAACTGCCCGTAAAGGTCCGATAAGTGCGACTAAACATCAGTGGGTGACCCCAACTGATGGAAGTCTTCTTTATAACTCATCTGCAATTCCAAGAAAGACAATTCCTAAGATAACAATACTAATAACAATGTAATGTTTCCCACTTAATTTTTCCTTAAGAAAAATTCGTGACAAAATAACGGAGAAAATACTATAGGAAGCAATAAGAGGTGCTGCAATAATGGCATTACCAGACATTGCAAACACATAAAAAAACTGTCCAGTTGTTTCTAATATAGCAGCAAATCCTTTATTCCGTTCTTTGAAAATATGAATCTTTTCTTTTTTGATAAATCGAAGAAAAATAAAAGTTGCAATCGCACAAATAAGAAAAGTAAATTCATAAGCAAGCAAGGCTGAATCCTCGCTAATTAATTTCATTTCATCTAAATAGATTCCATCTGCAAATGTTCCGAGTCCATCGATTACACAATATAGGAGTGGAAACGTGATTGCAAGAAAACCAATTTGGTACTTTTTATCAATTTTTGTAGAGGCAGATTTTAATGCTGCTGTTTCTGCTCGCTTTTCTAGAACTGCAATGCCAACGACACCGAGTGTAATAACGAGGATTCCTAAGATTTCTACGATTCCAAGCTCACGTGGGAAAAAGATAAATAATAGAACTGCCGTAACCGCACCTGATGAATTTTGGACAGGGGAGGCAATGGAAAGCTCGATATATCTTAAACCGATATAGCCGATTGTCATGGAAAGTATGTAAAGTGCAGATACAGGTAAATATTTAATCATATCAAATGGATCAAACGTAATGCCTTTCAAAAGCATATAAACAGTCGCGTGAGTTCCCATGACGAGTCCGACCATTATGACGATTTTTAGATGACTAAACTTATCATCTGGATCAGTCCCCTTTTTATAAAAGAGGTCAGCACCACCCCAAGCGAGTGCTGTAATTAGTGCAAAAACAAACCACATACAATGTTCTCCTTATAAATAAATATTCTTCAAAACTCTATAATTATAAACCTTTACCTTCCGGTTGTGTCAAGCCGTAGTTGATTGAGGTTTTTGTTTCTCTAGCACATATTGATCCCGACCAGCTCCGATGCCTGAAATGGTAAATAAAATGGTAACAATGATGAGCAAAATTAACGGAAGCGTCCATGTGTGGAATAGATCGAAAAGAAAACCGATGACAAATGGGCCTATTGCTGCTAGAAGATAACCTACTGATTGTGCCATACCAGATAAGTCAGAGGCTTGCTTCGCATTAATAGCACGCAGACCAATTAAAGTTAATGAATGACTTATTGCAGCACCGAGAGCGATTCCAAGCAAAATAATACAGATGATGAGGACATAAGATTTGCTGCCAAACAGTAATCCCAATATCCCAACTAAACAAAGGGCACCGATAAAAAGGGAAATTCCTTTCTGATTTGGGAGGCGCTCCGCGATCACTGGAATGATAAAGTTTGCTGGCAGTCCAGAAAATTGCATTAATGTAACCATCCATCCGGATATGGCAATACTAAATCCATGACTAACGAGAATTTCAGGAAGCCAGGCGGTAATACTGAAGTAAACGAGTGATTGCAAGCCCATAAAGAGAGTGACTTGCCAGGCAATAGCAGAAGACCATAAGGATACTTTCGTTTGTTTTTGCTTAATAACAGGATGAGAATTTCGTTTCTTTTTTAATTGTGGCAGCCAAAAAAGGATGGCAATAATAAGGAGAAAAGCATATACGCGAAGCGATGTTCGCCAGCCTAGATGTAAATTGTTAGCTAAGGGAACACTGAGACCAGGTGCGAGCCCTGCCCATACCCCCATTGAAAGTGTATATATCCCTGTTAGTAAACCAACCTTTTGCGGGAATGATCCTTTTACAATCCCTGGTAAAAGGACATTGCAAATAGCGATCCCTAAGCCGATGAAAACAGTACCGATAAATATGAAGAAGAGAAGACCAGTTGAACGAATGAATATCCCACTCATTAAAATAAATAACCCAATAAATATACTCCACTCATTTCCTAAGCGAAGGGCTATTTTCGGTACAAATGGCGAAAGAAGTCCAAATGCTAAAAGAGGTAAGGTTGTTAGTAATCCGGCAATTCCGTTTGATATCCCAGTTTCCGCACGAATTTCTCCGATTAATGGACCGACCGATGTAATGGCAGGTCTTAATGTAAAGGCTACAAAAATAATACCGACCAGTAATAAAATATTTTTTGATTGTTTCTTAACAAGAACAGATGTTGAATGATTGCTCACTTTTTATTTCCTCCTGTTTTAAAAATGGAAGCATCTCGCTTATGGGCAAGGTAATAAACATAAGGCGAGTCGGCAGGAAGGTTGTTCTTTCATGATTATTTGTTATAGCGTCTATAGTACCTCCGACTTATAGGGTTTTCTAGTGTATGACTGACGACAAATGGGTTTAATCGGTGTAATAAATTGGTTCTCATTTCTATTTATTTGAATATTCTACCTATTATAAAGGGAGTTAATTATTTTGTATAGAGAATGATTGATTATCCGATATCAATCTCTTTTCGGATAAAACATAAATTCCATCCTCCACTTTCATTTCCATATGAATTGAAAACACTATTTTTAAGATACTAGTTATGTAGATGCCAATTTTCAGGAAATAAAGGAGTGTGTGTAAAAAATGGCAGAAATAAAGGTTCCAGAATTAGCTGAATCAATTACAGAAGGAACAATTGCACAGTGGCTAAAAAAGCCAGGTGAGCAGATTGCAAAAGGTAGCTATTTGTTAGAGCTTGAAACAGATAAAGTGAATGTTGAAATTATTTCCGAGTATGATGGAATTTTGCAAGAAACATTAAAGGATGAAGGAGATACAGTTCATGTTGGTGAAACGATCGCGATCGTTTCTGAAGGAACTGTCAGCCTCTCTGCCTCAGAACAAGTTACAAATGTTCAAAGTGAGCCACCCAAATCTATGGAAGAAATAGAACTGCCGCCACCAGAAAGAAAAGCTCTCCCATCAAGTGATATCATTGCTTCTCCAGCGGCAAGAAAATTAGCTAGAGAACAAGGAATTGATTTAAAT
>JAEWDX010000071.1 GCA_023389895.1 Bacillota bacterium | reverse complement strand
CTCATCCTCTGACATTGTGACTAAATCTTTTCCTTTAAATAAAACTTGTCCACCTGCAATTTTTCCAGGAGGTGAGGGGATTAAGCGTAGAATGGAAAGCGACGTCATGCTTTTTCCGCAGCCGGATTCACCTACAATCCCAAGCGTCTCTCCCTTTTGTAATGTAAAGTCAATGCCATCAACTGCTTTACTGACACCGCGTTTTGTAAAGAAATGCGTTTTTAATCCTTTTACTTCTAATATGGGTTGATTATCTACAGTCATGCTCATCCACCACCTTTTAATTTAATTCAATTCGTTTATTAAAGAATCGGTAGAAAATATCAACTAACAAGTTTACAAAGACGAAGATAAGGGAAGCAACTAATACTCCACCTTGAACCATTGGTAAATCCCGCACGCGAATCGCATCAACAATTAATCTTCCAAGTCCATTAATCGCAAAAATAGATTCAACTAAAACGGTACCGCCAAGAAGAGCCCCAAACTGCAATCCAACTACAGTAATGACAGGAATTAACGCATTTCGTAATCCATGTTTATAAATAATGACACGTTCACGAAGTCCTTTTGCTCTTGCAGTCCGAATATAATCCTGGCGAATAACCTCGAGCATGCTTGATCTAGTCATCCGAGCAACAATGGCAGCACCACCAGCTCCTAATGTTAAGGATGGAAGAATGACATGGAGGATGCTGTCCCATCCAGCTACCGGAAGAATATGAAGTTTGACTGAGAATAAATACATCATCATTAAACCAAACCAAAAGCTTGGTAAGGAAATCCCTAATAAGGCAACTAGCATGACACTTGTATCTGTAAGGGAGTAAGGCTTAATAGCAGAAATAATACCTGCTGCCATTCCTAAAACGATTGTGATGAGAATACTAAAAAATGCAAGTTCCATTGTAATGGGCAATCTTACGAGAATTTCATTTAATACAGGCTGACTGTTTTTAAGTGAAATGCCTAAATCTCCTTGAAAAACATTAGATAAATATTCGAAATACTGGACAACTAATGGGCGATTAAGTCCTAATTGTTCACGGATGGCATCGATTGTTTCTCTTGAAGCCCCCTCACCTGCAAGCAATACAGCAGGGTCTCCTGGAACTAGCTGCATAATAAAGAAAACAACAAATGTTACTCCGATAATTACGGGAATCGTTTGGATCAAACGGCGAAAAATAAACATAAACATTGTATTCTACCTCCTCTTAATCTATTGCTTCATACGTGGATCAAATGCATCACGAAGTCCATCACCAAAAATATTGAAACCTAAAACGAGAATTGAAATTGCTAAACCAGGAAATAAAGCGATATAAGGTGCAGAGAATAGGAAATCTCTCCCGTTGCTTAACATCGTTCCCCATTCAGGCGAAGGGGGTTGAGCACCGAGGCCAAGAAATGATAAACCAGCTGCTGAAAGGATAGCAGTTGCAAGGCGTAAAGTTCCTTGAACGATAATAGGTGAGAGAATATTCGGGAAAATATGTTTGAAAATGATTGTTAAATCATTGGCTCCAAGTGAGCGAATAGCATCAATATACTCAAGTCGCTTTACTTCTAAAGTAGAACCACGTACAATCCGGGCAAATAATGGGATTGAGAATGCCCCGACCGCGATCGTAACATTAATCAAACTCGGTCCAAGAGCACTAATAATAGCAAGTGCAAGTAATATTCCAGGGAAAGCAAGCATGACGTCCATTATTCTCATGATGATAGTGTCGACCCATTTTCCGTAATAGCCAGCCACTAATCCGAGAATGATTCCAAAAAAAGCACCGAATATTACAGATGCGAAACCAACTCCCATCGAAAGTCTCGATCCATATAAAATCCGACTTAAAATATCTCTTCCTTTATCATCTGTCCCCATCAAATGGTCAAAGGAAGGAGGCATTAGTTTATCTTCTAATTTGATTTCAAATGGATCGTATGGAGCAAGAAGTGGTGCAAATACCGCGATAATAATATAAATTGCAACGATAATGGCCCCTACCATTGCAGCCTTATTCATTAATAAAATAGAGAAAAAGTCTTTTAACTTAGATTGTTTTGGTTGACTAATAGATTGTGTAATTACAACTTTTTGTTCAGCATTTGCTTCTATAGACATTCAAAGCCCTCCTTATAATTTTTGAAAAAAGATGTTGGTCAACTTGAAAGTAATAGTTGACCAACGATATCCACGAAAAAATTGGGGGTTTAAATCATGCTTTTGTTTTTGTGGATTATGTACAAATTATCAAAATTAAATGGAATGTAAATATTTTTTAAATTGTTTGTCAAAATAGTTAAAATTATAGTAAATATTCTGTAAATATTTCGTCGAATCATCTTCTATAATGCAAATAAGCATTCGCGGAGGGAAGGTGAATAAAGTTTTACAATTAAGATTCGGAATTTTTAAAAATGGTAAAAAGGAGACAAAGAAAATGACCAAACTAACACGGACGATAAGAAATAGCATGTTATTTGTATTAATTGGATTAATGCTCTTGTTTGCTCAAGCTTGTTCGACGAAATCAACTACATCTAATGAATCAACAGGTCAAAAGGAAACTGCAAAAGGCGGCGGAACGTTAACTGTTGTTAGATTATCGGATGCAACAAAGCTTGATCCGCATTTTATTACAGATATTCCATCCGCGAATATCGTTTATCAAAAAGTATATGAGGGCTTAGTTAAGCCAGATAAAGATTTCAAAATTCAGCCACTGTTGGCGAAGGAATGGAAAATAATCGATGATACAACTTGGGAATTTAAGCTGCAGGAGGGCGTTACTTTCCATGACGGAGCCCCATTTAATGCTGAAGCAGTAAAAGCAACCTTTGATCGGGTGCTCGATCCAAAAACGGAATCTCCCCAACATGAGAAATTCACGATGATTAAAGAAGTAAAGGTTGTTGATGATTATACAGTTCAAATATTACTTGAGTATCCATTTGCGCCACTCCTATCAATACTGGCAAGCCAAGAAGGAAGCATTATTAGCCCAAAAGCAATAGCAGAGAATCCTGAGAATTTATCAACACATCCAGTTGGAACGGGTCCTTTCGTGTTTGAAGCATGGAAGACAGGTCAAGAAATTTCCTTAAAGAAAAACGAAGATTATTGGGGTAAGAAGCCAAATATTGATCGCGTTGTTTTCAAAGTAGTTCCTGAGGATGCAACCCGTCTCGCCATGATTGAAACAGGGGAGGCGCATATTAATGATCAAGTGCCTGTAACCGAACTTGAGCGTATTGAATCATCAGATACAATGGGTCTTTATCGTACAGAAGGATTAGCTGTTGAGTATATTGGTTTTAACACGAAGAAAAAACCGTTTGATGATGTAAGAGTACGTCAAGCAATTAGTCACGCAATTGAAAGAGAAGCTATTATTAAAGGCGTCTATAATAATGTCGGAACGCTAGCGAATGAAGCAATGAGTCCGAAGGTGTTAGGATATAGTGATAAAATTAAGCCGTATGATTATGATTTGAATGAAGCAAAGAAATTACTGAAAGAAGCCGGTTTTGGAAATGGACTAGAGCTTACATTACTAACGAGTGATCGTAAAGAACGGATTAATATGGCTGAAGTAATTCAATCTCAGTTAAAAGGGATTGGCGTCAATGTGAAAATTCAAGTGATGGAGTACGGAGCTTACATTGACATGATTGATAAAGGTGAACATGACCTATTTATCGGCGGCTGGGGAAATGCTACTGGTGATGGAGATTATAATCAATACAGTTTATTCCATTCTGCTTCACAAGGACCTCCGGGAAACCATTTCTATTACAGCAATCCAGAGGTTGATAAAATGATCGAGGAAGCTCGTCAGGAAACAGACGAGACAAAACGTTTAAAACTATATGAAGATTTAATGCAGAAGGAAATGGATGATGCAGTATACATCCCAATTCGTAACTATGAACATATCGCAGCATATAGCAAAAATGTAAGTGGCTTTTGGTTAAATGCTGCAAGCTATCTCATGATTGACGACGTTGTAATAAAATAATAGAAAGTTAAATGTAAAAAAATAGATTGCGGAAGAGGGCTATCCGAAATTCGGATAAAATGAAAAAGAGAACCCAAGACAACGCCGCGTGAAACTCTTGGGTTTTCTATTTTAATGTATTTAAGCTCTGTTAAAGGACAATATTGATTTTTGCACCTGTTGATTGGAGCGGAGGGTGCGAGACTCCTCGAAAATGCATCCGCATTTTCTTCGTGTGGTGTTACTTCAAGGAAGCTTATTCCATGTCCTGCGGGAGGAAGGGACAAGGGAGGCCCCACAGGTGCTGGTAGCACCGAGGAGGCTCCCGGACCGCCCGCGATCACTAAGCAACCTGGAGCGGAAATCAACATGTTTAACAGAGCCTATTTTTAAAAGATTTTCTGGAGAGCCTCTTTCGCAAATTGGAGGAATGAAAATGTCTGCTTTTTGGCTAACGAATGTCCGCTTAGAAAAGGGCTTCGTTTATGATGGTGAACGTATTGCTGCTACCGAAACGAAAATTGCCCATTTGAAAATTGAGGACGGAAAAATTACTGAAATCTCTCAATCAGCTCCAAATTCGAGCGAAAATCAATTAGATGCTAATGAAATGCTTCTTCTCCCAAGCCTAAGGGATATGCATATTCATATCGATAAAACTTACTATGGGGGTCCATGGAAAGCATGTACGCCAATTACAAATGGGATTTTTACAAGATTAGAGGAAGAAAAAGAATTACTACCAAAACTTTTACCAACTGCACAAGAACGTGCAGAGAAAATGATTGAATTATATTTAAAAAATGGACATACCCATATTCGAACGCATTGTAATGTCGATCCAGTGATTGGGCTAAAAAATTTAGAAGCTACCGTTAACGCATTAAAAAAATATGAAGATGTACTTACTTACGAAATCGTTGCTTTTCCTCAGCACGGCCTCTTAAAAAGTGATTCAGTTCAACTCATCCGTGATGCCATGAAGAACGGTGCTACGTTAGTTGGTGGTGTTGACCCCGCTACAGTCGATCGGAATATTGAAAAATCATTAAATACGATTTTTGAAATTGCAGTTGAAAACAACAAAGGGGTCGATATTCACCTACATGATCCGAATTCACTTGGCGTATTTACGTTTGAAAGAATGGCTCATTATACGAAAGAAGCAGGTCTGAAAGGGAGAGCAACGATTAGCCATGGAGTTGCATTAGGAGATTTGCAGGCTGAAGAGTTAACAGAGATTGCTGCTATTTTAAGAGAACAAGAGATTGATGTGACGACAACTGTTCCGATTAATCGCCCGACAATTCCAATTCCAACATTAGACAAGTTGGGTGTTCCAGTATCGGTTGGTCATGACAGTATTACAGATCATTGGTCACCGTTTGGAACAGGGAACACCATCCAAAAGTTAAGTATTTTAGCAGAAAGATTTCGCATGATGGACGAATATTCACTTACAAGGGCACTAAAGTATGGAACAGGCGGAATTACACCGCTGAATGAAAAAGGTGAACGCGTTTGGCCAAAGGTTGGCGATGAAGCAACAATGATACTTGTTCAAGCTTCCTGCTCAGCTGAAGCGATGGCAAGAAGGGTAGCTATAAAATCTGTATTCTTCAAAGGAAAAAAAGTTGAGAGCAAGCGTCAGAACGATGTAAAGACGATTTAAGCTAAGCAAAAGGAGGAAAAAGGATGTCAACTTCATATTGGTTAACAAATGTTCGCTTAGAGACGGGTTATACTCAGGATGAAAAAGGCGTATATACGACTAAAACAGAGCTTTTTCATTTGAAAATAGATGATGGGAAAATTGCTGAAAAACAGCCTGCTAGCTATGAAATTCCGAAAGGAGAAGCAGCTGTTAGCGGTAAAGGCTTTCTAGCAATTCCTACTTTTAAAGAAATGCATAATCATTTAGATAAAACTTATCTTTCTCTTGATTGGAAAGCATGTAAGCCTGTCAAAAATCTAGCGGAACGTTTGCGCTATGAAGCGATGGAGCTTACAGAGCTAGAGCCAACAACAAAACAGCGGGCAAGTGAAATGATCGAACTTATTCTATCTAACGGCTCAACACATATCCGTACGCATGTCAATATTGATCCATATATTGGTTTGAAGAATCTGGAAGGTGTCAGAGCAGCTTTAGAGGATTACTCTGACAAATTAACCTATGAAATTGTCGCATTTCCACAGCACGGACTTTTGAGAGAAAATGTACCTACTTTAATGAAAGAGGCAATGCGTTCGGGTGCACATATTGTTGGAGGATTAGACCCTGCTGGCATCGATCATAATATTGAGAAATCACTATACGAAATGATGAATCTCGCTACAGAATTTAATGCTGATGTCGATATCCATCTACATGATAGTGGTCATGTTGGTTACTATACTGTTGATAAATTAGCTGAAATGGCAGAAGAAGCAAAATGGCATAATCGTGTTGCTGTCAGCCATGCTTTTAGCTTAGGTGAAGTTCCAGTGCCACAACAAGTAGAAATAGCGGACAAGTTAAGTGCAGTAGGAATGTCCATCATGTCAACGATCCCTATTACAAAAACTTTTCCACCAATTGAGCTACTCGATCAAAAAGGGGTTAAAGTTTATTTAGGCTGTGACGGCTTCTATGATTCTTGGAGTCCATTTGGAAATGGGGATGTACTTGAAAAGGTTACTCGTTATTGTGAATTATTCCGTCGGAGTGAGGAGCGCTCATTAGCTCAATCATTAAAATGGGCAACGGGCGGCCCAACCCCATTAACAAAAGATGGCAAGGTTGCGTGGCCGCTCGTCGGCGATGAGGCAAATATTGTTCTTGTTGATGCAGCTTGTTCTGCTGAAGCAGTTGCGAGAACGACGAGACGTGAAACAGTCATTTTTAAAGGAAAAGTGGTTGCTGGACAAATTTAAAGGATTGATTGCGGGGGAGCCTTCCCTCGCTTTTTTTGTTGAGTGGTGGTGATATCGCACTTTCAATATCTAATATTATTCCGCCAGTTTAGCTGCTCAACAAATGGGAATGCCGAAAATAATTTTTCTCTCATAATTGGTAAAGCTAATCATAGTGTGAAACTTAATCAGTAGAGGTCTTACTGCTTGTTAATCTACGATAAAATTATAACTTTTAAAGGTGGATCAGTATGAAAGCAACGGATGTGCTTGTTAAATGTTTAGAAAATGAAGGGGTAGAATATATTTTCGGTATTATCGGCAAGGAGACGCTTGACCTAATTGATTCTTTATCAAGGTCTAAGCAGATACAATTTATTAACGTAAGGCATGAACAAGGGGCGGCGTTTATGGCCGATGTGTATGGAAGACTTTCTCATAAAGCTGGTGTTTGTTTGGCAACATTAGGACCGGGAGCAACAAATTTATTAACTGGGATAGCAAGTGCAGCGTTGGATCACTCTCCAGTAATAGCACTAATCGGCCAGGCAGGTTTTGAAAGACAGCATAAAGAATCTCATCAATTTCTAGAGATAATAAAAGTTTTTGAGCCAGTGACGAAATGGAGTGTTCAAGTTAAAGATTCACAAACAATTGCAGAAATTATTCATAAGGCTTTTAGAGTAACGAAAATGGAAAAGCTCGGACCAGTATTGATTGAATTGCCGGAAAATTTAGCAGCCCAAATGATTCCAGACAACGCTATGCCAACTTCCTCAATCCAAAAGTTAGTCCCGATGTTCGAAGCGATCCAACAAACAATTTCCTTGATAGATCAAGCGTCAAGGCCATTCGTGATTATTGGTAATGGTGTAATGCGCGGATCTGCAGAAAATGAACTGCGAATCTTTATTGAAAAATTACAAGCACCCGTCACTCATAGCTTTAAAGCAAAAGGAATACTATCTAAAAATCATCCGCAAAATTTTTATACGTTTGGATTCAAGGAAAAAGATGAAGTTTTACGTGGAATAGATGAAGCCAATCTGCTCATTGTAATTGGCTTTGATTTTGTAGAAAAGCTACCAAAAGAATGGAATAAGAAGAAAATTCCTATTATCCATATCGCCGCCGTTCATGCTGAATCAGATGAATATTATCCGGTCAAAATGGAGCTGGTAGGAGACGTCAAACAGACGTTTCAAGTACTAAATAAGCTCGAAGTATTGCCAAAACAGTGGGCTCCATCTGGTAATTTACAAGAACAAATGAAGGGATTATACCAAATTCACGAAGGAATAGATGATTCCCTATCGCTTATCTCGATTTTGCATATGATTGAAAAAAAGGCTTTTGATGAGACGATAGTCATTTCGGATGTAGGTGCTCATAAGGTTACGATCGCACGTACTTATCAGCCGAAACAGCCGAATCAACTCATTATGTCAAATGGTCTTGCGACGATGGGAATTGCTTTGCCTGGTGCAATTGGTGCAAAGCTTGCTCGTCCAGATGCTCCTATTATTTGTATAACGGGGGACGGCGGTGTGTTAATGAATTTTGCTGAAATTGAGACAGCAACAAGACTAGGATTGAGTTTTATCATTATCATCCTAAATAATAGCAAGTTAAAATTAGAAGAAGAGATGATGATGAAAACATTTAAGAATCGCTATGGAACAGCTTTCGGAAATCCTGATTTTGTTAAACTAGCGGATAGCTTCCATATAAAAGGATTGAGGCCGACAAATATAAGTGAATTTGAGAAAATGTTGACAGATGCTCAAATGCAAAATGAACTAACATTAATTGAAATCCAATTAGAATCGTAATAAAGAAATAAATGAAATCGTTAAGTATTTTGGCATATTAAATCAATTGCCTAATACTGGTGTCATTTGGAAGATTACGAGAGAATAAGAAATTTGAATTTTTTTAAGATAAGTTTGCTAATAAATAACCAAAGATAGCTATACAAAAGGGAAAAGGCAAAAATTCCTCCGATTACGGGAATACTAATAGAATAAGAAAATGCTGGTCCCAAAACCGGGAATTTAAAACCATATAATAGAAGGCAAATTCCTGCTGTTAATCCAATCGCACCATACAAAATAATACTCCAACTATTTTTTAGGCGATGAATAGCCACACCGATCGCAATCCCTAGAATCCCTGTCGTAAAAGGAAAAATAATTAATTCGCTAGGCTGTAAGATTAATAGCAGCATGTTCGTTAATGAATAGGCAAAGAAACCGAATGAAGGCGAGAAAACAGTGCAAAGGAGGATGGGAGCGGTTGCCAACGGACTAATGAGATAACCGATCCCAGGGAAGAAACCACCGGCAGATTGAAAGACAGCACTAATACTGCCTAATAATGATATATATACAATTCTCCTTACCTTTGACTGTTTTTGAAAATCTAGCTGTAATTGTTTTACTCTGTTTTGAAAAGTGTGGAAATTTTTCATATACTCCTCCCCCTTAAAACTATAAAAACTCTAATGTTTCATTTTTTCCTGCGCCATCCGGACTAGCTCTTTAACCATATTTCCACCTATTTTGCCGCCAACCTTTCCAGCCTCCATTGATGTTAATCTGCCATTATAGCCTTCTTTAAGTGGAACACCAATTTCTTTAGCGACCTCATATTTCACATTGTCGGGTTTTTCTTTGTCAACTTGATATCCTTCATTTTCCATAACTTTTGTTTTCAACTGATCAAGTGAAGCTCTTGCTTCGGGAACAAGCGGTTTGCGTTTATTTCTGCTCATTTGATGCCCCTCCATGAATGATTTTTAAAAAATACATAACTTAAGTAAGTTCGTTTACTTGATATTATGCTCTGGCAATGTATAACTATTCTTAGCGGTTCGAACGAAAAAACTTGTACATACGATTAAGAGCGGATATTCTTATGTTAGGTAAAGGATGAAATTTTATGGCATTTTTCTGGTTTCATAAAAAGCATCATACAATCGGATTATGATTTATGAAGTAACTGAGCATATAATAAAAGAAGGTGGTACGCTTGTTTCTTAAATATTTTTCAGCTCTAATTTTGCCAGGGTTATTAGTTGTATTGTTTACGAGGGTTGCCTATAATCGGGTCATTGCTCTAGTACTGACGGTCGCTTTAATTGCTGCCTCTGTTTATAAAGGTTATACAGATTCAATTTGGTTAATTGTTGTTGACGCTTTTTCGCTAACTGCCGGTTTTTGGTATGCCCAAAGAGTGAAGCAAAGAGCGAAACAATCATCCTAATTAGTTCATTAATAAAACTACAAATACTAACTGTCATGTTTGTCTTATTTTCAGACGAATATGGCAGTTTTTCTTTATAAAAATGGAAAGTGCTTGATAAATCGAAAAAGTTGCTAGATATTTTCAGAAATCTTCTAGATATATCTCGGAAAGTACTCGATAAATGCTAAAAAGTACTCGATAAGCGGCGAAACAGAAAATAAAAGAGGTAAATATACGGAACATTCACTTCAAAATGCCCAATTTTCTCCAAAAAAAGCATAATCGAATATTCGTTCGCTTTTTGCTGGTTTGTTTTCCTGCTTTTGTGGTAGAATGTTTATATAAAAAACGTAAGGTTAATGTGACTTTCGAAGTCGGCTGGAATCATGTGGTGGATGCCATCATCATCAACACCAAAGACTTAAATAAAAACTTAAAAATATGCCATTTCGAATTCAATTTTGCAAGAGGAACGGGAGGCTTATTAGTGGAAGATCAATTTAAGTTAGTCTCGAAATATACGCCACAAGGGGATCAACCTGAAGCAATTACCCAAATTGTCGAAGGGCTAAAGAATGGGAAGAAGCATCAGACATTATTAGGTGCGACAGGTACGGGAAAAACGTTTACGATTTCGAATGTGATTAAAGAAGTCAATCGGCCGACACTTGTCATTGCCCATAATAAAACGCTAGCTGGACAACTATATAGTGAGTTTAAAGAGTTTTTCCCCGATAATGCCGTTGAATATTTCGTCAGCTATTATGATTATTATCAGCCAGAGGCGTATGTGCCACAGACAGATACATTTATTGAAAAAGATGCCAGTATTAATGATGAAATTGATAAGCTCCGTCATTCGGCAACTTCATCATTATTTGAGCGGCGCGATGTTGTCATTATTGCGAGTGTTTCTTGCATTTATGGTTTAGGTTCGCCAGAGGAATATAAGGAGCTTGTTTTATCAATAAGAACGGGAATGGAAATGGAAAGAAATCAGCTGCTTCATCGTCTTGTTGATATTCAATATGAGCGGAACGATATTGCTTTTCAGCGGGGGACGTTCAGAGTGCGCGGGGATGTTGTTGAAATTATCCCTGCTTCCAAGGATGAACGCTGTATTCGTGTGGAATTTTTCGGTGATGAAATTGACCGTATTCGGGAAGTCGACGCATTGACGGGCGAAATTATTAGTG
>JAEWDX010000066.1 GCA_023389895.1 Bacillota bacterium | reverse complement strand
TAATTTTTTCCATATTGTCTCCCTACCCATTAATCAAATATGTAACTCCTATTATACATGAACTGCCTAGTACAGAAAAAAGATTGAAGTTGAATAAACTCTATGATAATATTGTATTTGCGATGAGCTAATTGCGTAAGACGATTAATGCTCCTTAATTGGAATGCACGAATGTGGCGTGCAATTAATCGCCGCAATACGTCAAAAAGGATGCCTTAATGGCATCCTTTTTCGATTGAATCTAGGTCATTAAACTTGTAAACCATAATTTCTACATAATGAAGCCAATCCACCAGAAAACCCGCTGCCAATCGCATTGAATTTCCAATCATCTCCATGACGATATAGTTCACATATGACAACGGCTGTTTCGATTGAGAAATCTTCCCCTAAATCAAAACGTAATAGTTCCTGATTATTGGCATTATCGACTAACCGAACAAAAGCATTCGATACTTGCCCAAAGTTTTGCCCATGATTTTCAGCATCATGAATCGTGACTGTAATACCAATCCGATGGATATTAGCAGGGATTTTTGTGAAATCAACGATTAGTTGCTCATCATCCCCATCGCCTTCTCCTGTACGGTTATCACCTGTATGAGTAACAGAACCGCTTGGATGCTGCAAGTTATTATAAAAAATAAAGTCTAAATCATTTTGACATTTATTATTAGCATCAACTAAAAAAGCGGAGGCATCAAGGTCAAAATCAAAGCCACCTTGATATTTATTCGTATCCCAGCCTAGTCCAATGATCGCCTTCGTTAATCCAGGATTTGTTTTGGTTAAGTCAATTCTTTGACCTTTCGCTAATTGAATTGCCATCATAAACCTCCTCTACTTATTAAACTTTTAGCCTATTTGTAATCCAAAATCTGTTGCAATGCGTGCAAGTCCACCTTGATATCCAGAGCCAATCGCAGAGAATTTCCATTCACTACCATGACGGTATAATTCTCCGACAATTAATGCTGTTTCAATGGAGAAATCTTCGCCAAGATCATAGCGAATAGCTTCTTCATTTGTTTCTTCATTAACAATCCGAACAAAGGCATTTGAAACTTGGCCAAAGTTTTGTCCTTGAGCCTCACCATCATGAATGGTAATGACGAAAGAAATTCTTTCAATATTCGCTGGGACAGCACTTAAATTTATTTTTACTTGCTCATCATCGCCTTCACCTTCACCAGTTCGATTATCTCCTGTATGTACAACAGAGCCATTTCCACCTTCAAGCTGATTGTAGAAAATAAAGTCTCGATCAGAAGCACATTTTCCAGAAGCATCTAATAAAAACACACTTGCATCTAAGTCGAAGGCATGTCCTCCGTCATATTTATTCGTATCCCAGCCTAGGCCAACAACAACCTTTGATAGACCAGGATTTGTTTTGGTTAAGTCCACTTTTTGCCCTTTTGATAGTGAAATTGCCATAGAAAATCATCCTTCCCAATATTATTCATTTTTACCAACATAACTAGTGTAACCTTTTATTCAATAGAATTAAAATGATTTATACAACTATTCCAACTCTATTTTTATTCTACTAAAGATAAAACATGCTTTCCACTTTAATCTCGCAAAACTTTGTTAAATATGTTTTCTCACTCTCTTAACCTTTCCTTGGCAAGTCAATAAGAAAGCCTGTTCCTCTATTTAGTTCACTTTTAACCGTTACTTTCCCACCATGGCTTTCAATAATATGAAATGTAACCATTAAACCAAGACCATTGCCATTCTTTTTCGTTGTATAAAAAGGTTCGCCGATATTTTTTAGTTTTTCTTCTGGAATGCCAACTCCTGTATCATTAATATAAATATGAATACGTTGGTTCTCCGCTAATTTAACCTGAATCGTCAATTCTCCACCTTGAGGCATAGCCTCAATACCGTTTTTTACAAAATTTATAAATACTTGCTTCAGCCGATTTTCATCACAATCAACTACTAACAGATCAGAACTATATTCTAATTTAATCTGAATATTTTTCTTGCTTGCTTCTAATTCAAATAAAGAAATGACATTCTTGATAATAAGTAAAATATTTTTTTCTTCTAGTCTAAAGGCATTCGGCTTTGCAAGCATCATAAAATCTTCAACAATATTATTCACGCGATCAATCTCATCAAGAATGATACCGAAATATTCCAATCGCTCCTTGTTTGTTTCATCCATTTGCAAAAACTCTGTATATCCTCTCATTGATGTTAATGGATTACGAATTTCATGAGCAACACCAGCTGCAAGCTGACCAACTGTTGCCAGTTTATCTTGTCGATGTAAAATTTCCTCTGTTTTCTTTCTTTCGGTAATATCATTACGCATCGCTAAATATTGATAAGGTTTACCGCTTTCATTTAGAAAAGGAACAATCGTCGTATCGACCCAATAAAGGTGCCCATCTTTTGCCCGATTGCAAATCTCCCCCTTCCACACATCTCCACGAGCAATTGTCCTCCACAGTTGTTTAAAAAATTCTTTTGAATGAACACCCGAATTTAACATTGAATGATTTTGACCAATAAGCTCATGCCTGCTGTACATCGAGATTTCACAAAATTTTTCATTTACATTTGTGATCATTCCCTTTTCGTCCGTAAAGGCAACAATCGACGATTGATCGAGTGCAAAGCTAATATCTTTTAAATTCGTATTGCTTACAGCAAGTCTTTTGCTGACAACTGTCCTTGAGCCAATTACTCCACTCAAAATTAAAACAGAGACGAAAAAAACTAAATAAAGTAAAAACGTCTCAACGGTTGAATCGCCACTCCCAAATTTAAATGGTGTGATTGAAGGTGACGCTTGTAATAGTAAAAAGTAGCCCTCAATTATTGCACCTGTAATCACCAGTGCACTTATCGGCTTTATCCAAACATCATTAAAACGTGAAAGGAATTTTGTATAGAAAAGAAACCAGAGTGACAGAGCAAATGACCCATAAATAATAAGTGTTGAAAATAAAAATAAAATGAAACTGTATTGAATTTCCATTTTTATCGCATACATACCTGTGATATGAATGGATAAAACGGCAACTGTCATAAAAAAACTTGCTATTAATAAGTACTTTAAATTAAGCTCCCGATTGATCACCCAGTAAAAAGCAATTCCTGTAAATAAAATACCAAGGAGAAAGGATAAAATCGTCAATGGAATATGATAAGTTGATGCACCATTTAGATTTATCGCAATCATACCGATAAAATTCATAATCCAAATGCCCACACCAAGAGAAAAGGTTCCACCTAAAAATAAAAATCGCTTATCTCGATTAGCTGTTTTCGAAAGTGTGTATAAATCCAAACCCGTATATGAAGCAATGAAGGTAAGTACCATAGCAATGAAAGTTAAGATCGGATTAAATAATTTCAACATTTCAATCATTTATTTTTCTGCCCCTTTTTTAGGCTTAGTTCAACTAAAAAACAACAACCTATCGCACATTTTTTATAAGTTTATTCATCCTAATTATGAATAATTTATGACAATAATAATATTGTAATCTAAATTCCTTATAGTTGGAAGTGATATTCTCCTTTTTTCCACATTTATCGACATTTTTCATTCGTTCTCTTCCCTTTCAATTTTTTAATAATTTAACTTTGTTCATCTTAACTGTTGATTTCTTCTGCAGGCATTTGCTTTCTGCGGACAGTTCAACTAATAATTTAAAAATTCTAATTAAAAAGACTACACATTTGTGACAGAATCATATATAC
>JAEWDX010000041.1 GCA_023389895.1 Bacillota bacterium | reverse complement strand
TTTGGATGAATTCCTGCTTTCATTCTTTTCATCTCCTTCCGCCCTGAATCATACTGAGACAGAGTATATATTACTGGAGTCAAAAATTTGACTTCCGAATAACTCAAAACACACTGGAATTATTATAACAAGGACAAATTCATTTTGCAATAAATGATTTTTTTTACCAAATTTTCATCCTATAAAATTAATTCGAACGCTTTGCTTTCATTTCTTCGCCTAAGTTAGCGAAAAATTCTTCATTCGATTTCGTTTGTCTTAGCTTACGCAAAAACTTCTCTGCAAAATCAGGTGAATCTGTCATTGATTTTCGAATTGCCCAAAGCTTATCCAAGTGATCTTTCTGAATGAGCAATTCTTCTTTACGCGTACCAGAACGGCGGATATCGATAGCAGGGAAAATTCTTCGTTCAGCAAGAGAACGATCTAAATGAAGCTCCATATTTCCTGTCCCTTTAAATTCCTCGTAAATCACATCATCCATCCGTGAGCCTGTATCAACAAGAGCAGTGGCTAAAATCGTTAAGCTTCCACCCTCTTCAATATTACGAGCAGCACCAAAGAAACGTTTCGGTCTATGGAATGCTGCCGGGTCAATTCCCCCAGATAATGTTCTCCCACTTGGTGGAATAACAAGGTTATAGGCTCTAGCTAATCTTGTAATACTATCCATCAAAATAACAACATCCCGCTTATGCTCAACGAGGCGCATCGCCCTTTCAAGCACAAGCTCCGCTACCTTAATATGATTTTCCGGAACTTCATCAAAAGTTGAGCTAACAACATCGCCAGCTACTGATCGTTCAATATCGGTAACCTCTTCAGGACGTTCATCAATTAACAATACAATGAGCTCTACATCAGGATGATTCGTTGTAATACTGTTAGCAATTTCCTTTAAAAGCATCGTTTTACCTGCTTTTGGCGGTGCAACGATGAGCCCCCGCTGGCCAAAACCAACTGGCGCAAGCACATCCATAATTCTTGTTGACAAATGCTTTGTCGTTGTCTCAAGCTTCATATGGCGATCTGGATATAAAGGCGTTAGTGCTGGGAAGTGGACACGTTCCTTCGCTGACTCTGGATCAACACCATTTACAAGTTCAACCTGCAATAGACCGAAGTAACGCTCGTTTTCCTTAGGAGGTCGAACCTTTCCAGAAACCTTGTCTCCATTTCGCAGATCAAATCGGCGAATTTGCGAAGCAGAAATATAAATATCTTCGGAACTTGGAGAGTAATTAATCGGCCGTAAAAATCCAAAACCCTCTGATTGGATAATTTCTAAGACGCCTTCCATAAAGAAATAGCCTTCCTTTTCTGCCCGTGCTTTTAAAATGGCAAAAATTAATTCCTTTTTCGTTAATTTGCTATAATAAGATACTTTGAATTCTCGAGCGAGCTCATAAAGCTCTTTCAATTTCATATTTTCTAGATTGGATATATTTAATCCCATATTGACACCACACTTTTGAATTTTCAATCTTTTCCCTCGTAAATAAATGGACAGAATGAAGGCTGTAAAATGAATTGATCTTTCATTTTTCTAAATAAGAGAGTACGTTTTTGAGGTAAAGGAAATTGAATAATTATTAATAAAATTTCGAAAACCGAGGGTTTGTCCGGAAAGTAGCTATGTTTCATCGCTTTTTGAGGTTTCCTCTATTTTTATAAAACACTCTCTATTTTACCCCTTCTTAGGAGATTTAATCAACTATTTTTTGAATATCTAGTGAATTTTGTATTAGGGTAAGTATATTTTGGAAGGTTAGGAGATGGCATATGCCTCTTTTAAGTCGAAACTTGAAATTTGGCGGCTGTCTTATCAAGGTAAAGACAGCCACCAGATTTTCAAAATGATAGCATTCTATTTTTAGCCAATAACGAGGTTTGGCTTTTTCTTTAAGCTATGACGGCCTTCAACAAAACGGACAGTACCCGATTTTGCACGCATAACAACGGAATGAGTTGAACCATAAAAGCCTTTGTATTGTACTCCACGCAAAAGCTCCCCATCCGTTACACCAGTAGCTGCGAAAATAGCATCATCCCCTTTTACGAGATCCTCCATCAGCAGGACTTTACTAAGGTCTATACCCATTTTTTTGCATCTTTCTACTTCTCCATCATTTTGAGGTATAAGCTTTCCTTGAATTTCTCCACCTAAGCATTTAAGCGCAACTGCAGAAATTACACCTTCTGGAGCGCCGCCAAGTCCAAATAAAATATCTACACCTGTATGGTCAAATGCAGTATTTATCGCACCCGCTACGTCACCATCATTAATTAATTTAATTCTTGCACCAGCCTCTCTAAGCTGACTAATAATATGATCATGCCTTGGACGATTTAAAACGGTCGCAACTATATCACTAATATCCTTATTCTTAGCTCTTGCAACGGCTTTTAAATTATCGATGACAGATGCATTGATATCAATTTGACCGACAGCTTCTGGGCCAACTGCAATTTTATCCATATACATGTCCGGGGCATGAAGCAGATTGCCATGGTCAGCAATAGCCACAACAGCTAGAGCATTCCACCCACCCGATGCAACAATATTTGTTCCTTCTAACGGGTCTACAGCAATATCAACTTTAGGACCGTTGCCAGTCCCTAGCTTTTCTCCGATATAAAGCATCGGCGCTTCATCCATTTCCCCTTCACCAATGACAACAACCCCTTGCATTGGTACTGTATCGAATACATTCCGCATCGCAGTCGTTGCTGCATCATCTGCTTCGTTCTTTTTCCCTTTTCCCATCCAACGAGCAGATGCAAGAGCAGCAGCCTCTGTTACCCGGACAAGTTCCATTGTTAAACTTCGTTCCACGAAAATTTCCTCCTCATAGAAAAGCGCAAGCGCCTTGTTCAGCGCCGTATGGACTGGACTGACCTCGACTGAGATAAAGGAAACACGACAAGTGAATCACGAGTCGATGTTGACTTATCGTAGGGAGAGGGAGGGCAGACTAAATACGCCACATCCTGTGGCAACGTCTGCACTAGCACGTCCTGTGCGTCGGAAGTCCACTAGGCGCTAGGCGCTGGAGCTAGACCATTCTCTAACTTCAAAAGTTATATTTTCTTATCTCATTAGAAAGCACAAGGCGCTTAGCCGTCAAGCCGATAACACCTGGATTTAAACAGTTCTCTAGCCTTAAAGTTTTATACGTTTTTCATTTGTTCAAGCTCTTCATTTGTTAAATTCTCACGCCAAATCGTGGCACCAAGTCCATTTAGTTTTTCAACGAGATGACTATAGCCGCGATCAATATGTTCAACACCCGTTACCTCTGTTACACCTTCAGCAATTAAACCAGCTATTACAAGAGCTGCACCTGCCCTTAAATCACTAGCTTTCACTTTCGCTCCTTGAAGTAGCTCTGGTCCATGAATAATGGCAGAACGACCTTCTACCTTAATATTAGCATTCATTCTTCTTAATTCATCAATATGCTTAAATCGAGCACTATAAATCGTATCTGTCACCATACTTGTCCCTTCAGCACGAGTTAATAATGAAGTAAGTGGCTGTTGGAGATCCGTCGGGAATCCCGGATAGACAAGAGTCTTTATATCAATTGCTTTCAGCTTTTCGGCTTTTTCGATAAATACTTGGTCATCCCCTGCTTCAACATGAACACCCATTTCTCTTAGCTTCGCAATAAGTGATTCAAGATGCTGAGGAATAACATTATCAATTAATATCCCTTCTCCAATGGCGGCACCGAGAATCATATATGTGCCTGCCTCGATTCGATCAGGGATAATAGTATGCTGGCAGCCATGGAGATGTTCAACCCCATCGATTCTAATGACATCCGTCCCTGCCCCTTTAATTTTCGCACCCATATTTGTCAACAATGTTGCAACATCGATAATTTCTGGTTCTTTAGCTGCATTTTCGATCACGGTTCTTCCCTTTGCCCGAACTGCTGCTAGCATAATATTAATCGTTGCTCCAACACTAACAACATCAAGATAAATGCGAGCACCAAGAAGCTCATCAGCGCGTAAATAGATCGCACCTTGCTCATTCGTAACACTCGCTCCTAATGCCTCAAACCCTTTAATATGTTGATCAATTGGCCTTGGACCAAGATGACAGCCGCCCGGTAATCCGATGACTGCTTTTTTGAAACGACCAAGCATGGCGCCCATTAAATAATAAGAGGCACGGAGCTTTTTGACTTTCCCATTCGGCAAAGGCATGGAGATCATGGAAGATGGATCAACAATCATATCATTATTTGAAAGATTGACTTTCCCACCTAGTTCTTCAAGCAGTCCTTTTAAAATTTGAACATCCGAAATATCCGGTAGCCCTTCAATCGTAACAGGTGAATCCGCTAGAATTGTTGCTGGAATTAGGGCGACTGCACTATTTTTTGCTCCGCTAATTCGAACAGTTCCTTTTAAAGGGTATCCGCCTGCAATCATTAACTTTTCCATTATTAACTCCTTTCTTTCGCCGATATCAGCTTAAATATACTTGTCCGAAGATTTTCCGCTCATACTCCAATAATATTCCTATCCTCTAGTTTACACAAAAAATAAATTCCTATGTATCGAGATTAAGAAAATTTACCAGAGATTAATGGACAGACCAACTAAGAGAGCCACGTCCTCTCGAAACATTCCTTTAGTCATGCAATGTCTTGAGGACGACGAAGCTTTCCTTTCAACTTAACGACCATTCCAATCAGCAAGGAATGCTTCAATTCCTTTATCTGTTAACGGATGGTTAAATAATTGCATAATAACTTTGTAAGGAACAGTTGCAATATGTGCCCCTCTTAAAGCTGCATCCGTTACATGCTGAGGATGTCTAATCGAAGCAGCGATAATTTCTGTTTTAATATCGTGAATCGCAAAAATTTCAGCAATCGTTGAAATTAGATCAAGTCCATTATGCCCGATGTCATCAAGCCTTCCTAGGAATGGCGAAACATAAGTAGCACCTGCTCTTGCAGCAAGCAAAGCTTGGTTTGCACTAAAAACAAGCGTTACATTCGTTTTAATGCCTTCCTTTGAGAAAACATGAACTGCTTTTAGTCCTTCCATTGTCATCGGGACCTTAACCGTAATATTGGGGGCAATGGCAGCAAGCTCTCTTCCCTCTTTAATCATTCCTTCCGCATCAAGAGCAATAACCTCTGCACTGACTGATCCAGAAACAAGCTCTGTTATTTCACGAAGGCGTTCTGGGAAAGAAACATTCTTTTCTTTTGCCACAAGTGACGGATTTGTCGTAACGCCTGCGACAACGCCTAGTGAATAAGCTTCTTTAATTTCCTCCATATTCGCTGTATCGATAAAAAACTTCATAATTAATTCCCTCCATCATCATACACATGAATCGAAACCGCCTTATGACCAAAGGCGGTTTCCTCATTGTATCTTTTCAATTTCGTAATTAAGCCTTGCCAGATGACCCGAATTCACGCATTTTGCCAATAACTGTTTCTTTAATCACATCGCGTGCAGGTCCTAAATATTTACGTGGATCATACATGTTTGGATTTGCAGCTAATACTTCACGAACCACTTTAGCTGAGGCAATTTGGTTCTCTGTATTCACATTAATTTTAGCTGTTCCTAAAGAAACAGCCTTTTGAATATCCTTCGTTGGAATTCCTGTTCCTCCATGAAGAACGAGTGGTACACCTGTAAGCTCCCCGATCTCTTCCATTTCTACAAAGCCAAGTTTTGGTTCTCCTTTATATGGTCCATGAACGGAGCCAAGTGCAGGAGCTAAACAGTCAATTTTTGTCCGTTTGACAAGCTCTTCACATTCTTTTGCATCTGCATAAATAACACCGTCAGCAATTGTATCGTCTTCTTGACCGCCGACAGTCCCTAATTCAGCCTCAACAGAAACTCCTTTTGCATGAGCATATTCGACAACTTTTATAGTTGTCGCCACATTTTCCTCGAATGGAGCATGTGACGCATCGATCATAACAGAAGTAAAGCCAGCATCGACCGCTTCCTTACACTTTTCAAAGCTTGAGCCATGGTCTAAATGAATGGCAACAGGTACAGTAATTTTATAATCTTCAAGTAGTCCTTCGACCATTTTCACAACTGTTTTAAAGCCGCCCATATAACGAGCTGCTCCTTCAGAGACACCAAGAATAACAGGAGATTTCTCTTCCTCCGCCGCTTGAAGAATGGCTTGAGTAAATTCAAGGTTATTTAAGTTAAATTGACCAACTGCATAACCTTGCGCCTTCCCTTTATTAAGCATTTCAGTCATTGAAACTAAAGGCATCTTTCTTCCTCCTTTTTCATGATTAATCTTTGTTTTTTCACAGAAATTCACTTAAAGTCTTTCCTCAAATTAAAACAGATATGTATATTCTACATTCTGCAAAAAAACAAAGTCAATCCGATTGAATTCACTTGTATCATATCAAAATGAAAAAGGAATTGCTATTAATCCCATTGATTTTTTCTCATCTGTCATTTAATTGACGAAAAATTGCCTGTGAAGTCTACAGGCAATAAATGAGTATTTAATTAAAGCGCTCCCGCTTTTTAATTATTGAGTTAGTTTTGTAACTGGAAGATATTTCTTTACAGCTGCCCGAATATCATCAATATCAAAAGGTTTCGCGAAATGGGTCATTGCCCCTAAAGTCTTCGCCTCCTGAATCATATCCAATTCACCATATGCTGTCATAATGATAACTCGAATATCTTTATCAATCATCTTCATTCTTTTTAAAATTTCAATTCCGTCCATCCCAGGTATTTTCATATCAAGCAGAACTAAATCCGGAGCATGCTTCGTGACAACTTCAAGCGCTTGAATACCATTAGCAGCCTGATAAGTTTCGTACCCTTCTTTCTGCAAAACTTCATTGAGCAAAATACGAATTCCAAATTGATCGTCAACAATTAAAATTTTCCCCTTCATTAAGCCACCTCTTTTCTTATGTTAAAACAAGTTTTCCGCTTCCACCTAGTAATGTAATTATTAACTGTACCATTCTTTCTCCCCTAACATAGGTTTCTATTCGTTACTAAAGAAATCCTGCCTTCTTTGCAAATTGGCTTTCAATAATTTACCTTTTTCATTAAATTACTTATAATAGGACAAGACTCTTTAATGGTGGTGTCAATTATTATGTTAAAAATGTTTTCAACTCAGCTTTCTGGCGTTTTTAAAAGACTTCAGGAAAACGAAGAAATGGCAATGGAAGATAGTGCGAGACTGCTTGCACAAGCAAGTATTGGCAGTGGAAAAGTCTATATTTTTTCCACGAAAGAAATGAAAGCCATTGCCTTTGAGGCGACAGAAGGGGCAGAGCCTTTAAATAACGCTTATCAATGGACAGAAAATCAAGCTTTTGCCGAAACGGATCGATTTTTAATCGTTACCCGTTATGCAACGGATATAGAGGCGATGAAATTTGGGCAACTGCTTGTAGAGAACGGAATTCCTTTTACAGCGATTTCAACCGACAATTCAAATGGCAATGAAAGTATTGCTGATTTAGCTGATGCTCATATTGACTTGAAGCTTTTAAAGGGGCTTTTACCTGACGAAAATGGAAACCGTATCGGTTATCCATCATCAATGACCGCATTATTTGTCTATTATGGAATTAAATTTATCTATGATGAAATCATAGCAGAATACGAATAAGTTTAGCGTGGCTCAGCCAGCGGTTAACTGAGCTTTGTTCTAATCAACCATGCGAGTTATTGGAGATGCTTTTTCTACTGAACTTGGGGAAAGATGCTCTAATAGGAGCTAAAGGAGATGCTTTTTCCACAGAACCAGGAGAAAGATGCTCCAATAGAAACTAAAGGAGCATCTTTTTCTACTGAACTAAAAGAAAGTTGCTCTAATAGGAACTAAAGGAGATGCTTTTTCCACAGAACCAGGAGAAAGAAGCTCCAATAGAAACTAAAGGAGCCTCTTTTTCTACTGAACTAAAAGAAAGATGCTCTAATAGGAACTAAAGGAGCATCTTTTTCCACAGAACCAAAAGAATGATGCTCTAATAGAAACTAAAGGAGATGCTTTTTCTACAGAACCAGGAGAAAGATGCTCCAATAGAAACTAAAGGAGATGCTTTTTCTACTGAACTAAAAGAATGATGCTCCAATAGTAACTATAGGAGCTGCTTTTTCTACAGGACAGGAAGAAAGTTGCTCTAATAGGAACTAAAGGAG
>JAEWDX010000039.1 GCA_023389895.1 Bacillota bacterium | reverse complement strand
ATTATTTATATTTTTTATTCCTGAGAAACCAGTTTTAATCCGTATTCTTTTCAAAATCATTCCAATGATCCTCATTATTTATTATGGGTATCTTAGTAAAATAATGAATTCAGGAAAATATCCATTCATTATTTTAATCGGGCTCTTCTTCTGCATGCTTGGTGACTCTCTACTTATTTGGTTCATCATTGGGCTTACAATGTTTTTAATCGGACATCTTTTCTATATTGGTGGCTTTTTAACGAGATGGACATTTTCCTGGCTACGTTTTATTACCATTGTCCCGATTATCATTTATGCTGTTCTAATTGGGAGGCGACTTGTACATTCCCTAGAGACGAACGGAGAGCAAGGATTGATCATTCCAGTTATCATTTATTTAACAGTAATTTCATTTATGTTCTGGTCGGCTATGATGAATAGAAATAAATTCGCAATATTCGGTAGTGCTCTTTTCATTATTTCCGACTCGGTGCTTGCATGGAATAAATTCATCTCGAATGTCAGCTTTTCAGATGAAATCATTATGATTACATACTATTTAGCCCAATTTTTCATAGCAAAGAGTATAAGTGACCGTTTAATGAAAGAGCAGGATCTTCATGAAAATCGATTAGACAACGCAGACCATTCATATTAATGTCTAAAAAAGATTAGCGGCTCCTTTAGTATTTTACTACTAAAGGAGCCGCTCCATTTTATCGTGATGATTATAATTTGAATTTTCCTAGCATTCCCTTTAAATCCTCCGCCATTTTTGAAAGAGTAACAGTTGATGAGAATATTTCCTCAACGGAAGCAGATTGTTCTTCTGTTGAAGCTAGTACACTTTGGGTACTCATTGCCGATTCATTCGCAATATTTGTTATATCATTCATTGATTGTGCAATTTGAGTTGAACCTGAAGATACTTCGTGAATAACGGTGGCTACTTGATTCATCTGTTTCGTTACATGATCGACAGATGTATGAATCTCTTTAAATATATTACCTGAATCATTAACGACTTGCATTCCTTCTGCTACTTCTTCACTGACAATCGCCATTGCTTGTACAACATGATTTGTTTCTTGCTGAATTTGAGAAATTAATTGGCTGATTTGCATAGTCGAATCGGCTGATTGTTCAGCAAGCTTGCGAACCTCATCCGCTACAACAGCAAAACCTTTTCCTTTCTCTCCCGCCCTTGCTGCTTCAATCGCTGCATTTAAAGCCAATAAATTTGTTTGCGAAGCAATTGCTGATATTATTTCAATAATATTGCCAATTTCTTGTGAACGCTGACCTAACCCTTTCACAATAGTTGAAAGTTCTCCAACATTCTTATGGATCGATTGCATTTGCTCGTTTGCCTTAATAATTGATTTCGAACCAAAATTCGATTTCTCGAGCGAATCAGTAATATTTTCTTTGGCGATCTCTGTATTTTCAAAAACTTGAGCTAGATTTTCCGACATTTGGGAGATAAGTATTGATGAATGATTGACATCTTTAACTTGATGCTCAGCACCAGCAGCAACTTCCTCAATAATCTCAGCAATATGACGTGTTGCCAAATTTGATTGCTCAGCTCCCGAAGCTAACCTTTGGGCATTTAAATTAACTTCATTGGATGTCGAATAAATATTTCTCAAAACATCATTCCATGTATCAACCATATGATTAAGCATCAACGCGATTGAATTTAATTCTCCTACTTCCTTATCATTTAATCGGTTTGTCATTTTCCCATCCGCTAATTCTTCCAAAAATGCATTAATTTTTGTGATTGGCTTAATAAATTTGCGATGATTAATAATAGAAGAAATTATGCCTGTTAGAGATCCTAATATTAAAATTGAGATTATCGTAATCCAGAAATGCAACCCTTCTATCTGATTTCCAAAAGTCACGCCTAATCCAATTAATAAAATACAAGGGATAACTACAATTAGTGTTCGAACCATATAACTAAACAAACTCATAAAAAGTAACTCCTTATTAAAGTATTATGCTCTCTATCTAATACCACCATTTTTTCCTTTATTACACTAATATACTATATTTATGTAACTATTATAGTCCCTTTGTAAAATTATAACAATATAACTTCTAAATAATTTATCAAATCATTATAATATGAAGTACTGTCTAAAATCACAATTCATACGATATATAATTCGATAGGTTCATATTTTAAAAAACAAGCCGTTCCGGTTAATCTGGGATTAACAACTCATTTCTATTCTTCAAGTGTTTCGTAAATCGTTTATCCTAATAATCCAAAAAAAACCCCCTCAATGAGGGGATAATATCACATAGACACTCTCTTTAGGATTTCAAAAATCAACCAGCAGCCCAAACATCTAATTCAATTTTTAATTCAGGTAAACCTAATCCTTTAATATATGCAATCGTCATTGATGGAGGTGTAGTACCAAATACTTTATTCCATATTTCATAGAAATGATCCCAATCAATTTCTTCTGTAGCCCAAATGTTAATTTTAATAACATTATCAGGAGTTAATTTTTGAGAAGAAAGGATTTCAACAATATTGCTCATTGTATTTGTTACTTGTTCATTGAAATCTGTAGGGATATGATTGTTTTGATCGATACCAATTTGACCAGAAAATACATACAATTCAGCATCTCTTCTTATTTTAGTTACATGACTATAGTTTCCAACAGGTTTCGCAACATTTTCTGGATTATATCTTGTAATTACACGGTTATTTATATTCATCATTTGTAAATTCTCCTCTTAAATAAATTATCACTATTTTTTTCTTCTAATTTTAGACAGACTTATCTCGTCAAAAATTAATTCTAGAAAAAAACAGCAGTAGAATACCCAATGCCTAGAGATAAATATTTAATCGATCTTTTTTTCATCAGGTATTCCCTCCTTCATATATAAAAGAATTAATTTACAGCATAACATTAAAAATAATAACATAAAGCAATATAAAATGCTATTTTTAAAGGATCTATATGTAAGCTTTACTCACTTGCAGTAATTTTCATGTGTTTTGCAGCTTTTAGAGCATACTTAGTCCTTTCAGCAAATCCCCGTTATCGATCCTTTGTATATCTTAGAAGATTAAGGGCTTTTTAAGTCCTTTTCATTCCAACTGCAAAAACTTTAAAACTCTTATTTTCATAGTATGGCACTAACTCTTCTTCACAAAATAATTGTAGATGCAAATTGTTTTTTTGGCAACGCTCCACCAGTAAACGGGTAATTTCAGCTCCAATCCCTTTACTTCTATAATCAGAGTGAACCCCTAGTCCACATAAGTAAGCATTGATGATACCATCAGAAACTATCCTTCCAGTACCGATTAGCCGGTTTTCATGATATGCATAGATAGAGTACCAGCTTTGTTTCATGGCGATCAGTAGTTGAGCTTTATTTAGTTCTAAATATTTATTCCAATGAAGATTTTCATACAGGTCAAATATACTATCTTCTGTCGGTAATTCTGTAACATATTGGATTTCCATTAGAAAGTCCCCCTTGATTCTATCTACTTAGTATATTTGATTTCATTATATCACTATTTAAAAATTTCACTGCTAAGCCTAAGTGTACTCTATCAAATTCCCAAACTTTTTTACTAAGTATATTAGTCTCACCGATAAAATATAGAAACCGATAATTATCAAATAATTAAGAGTTTATTATTAAAAACTAATTTTCTATAAAATATTGAAAACTAGGGAAATATAAGTATTTTACATATATAATAAGGAATGATGATTTCCAAATATTAATAATGGAGGTTAATTTTATGAAAAAACTTATTATCGGATTACTATTTTTCGCATTATTTACTGCTTCAACTTCTGTTGCAGATGCACACCCTGGACGGACTGACAAAAATGGAGGTCATTATTGTTGGACAAATTGTGAAAAATGGGGACTGAAATACGGAGAATATCATTATCATAATGGCGGTAATTCTTCTACTCAAACTACTACGCAAACAAAGAAACCTACTAAACCTCAATTAGTTACAGCAGATGTTTACATTGATGGTGTTAAACAATCTTATAATCAAGATGCATACATAAAAAATGGTACAACCCTTGTTCCAATGAGAGGAATCTTCGAAGCATTAGGAGCCTCTGTTCAATATGATAATAATAGCCAAAAAGTTACTGGGGTAAAAGAAGGAAAGAACATTGTATTAACAGTTGGCAACAAAAAAGCATATATAAAATCCAATGGGGCAACTAGTTCAGTAGAACTATCACATCCTACTGAAATTACAAATGGATCCACTATGGTTCCCTTACGTTTTATCAGTGAATCATTAGGGGCAGATGTTCAGTGGGATAGTATCTCTCAAAGTGTAAAAATAACATCTAAATAAATCATCTATCCCATTAAAAAGCCCCTTACGCAATTATAATTAGCGTTAGGGGCAAAAAAAATTATCTATTATCAAAACAGTCTTTCGCTAGACCGTCCGAAAACCGTGTGCAACTTCTTGTAAATAACGACTCATGACTAAAGAGTCTTCTTCAAGAACTAGCCAACCTCCTAAAAATGAAGAGCCCCTCAGAGTTAGTTGATTAGAGGGGCTTTATAAACTAAACTTCCCGATACCTCAATAACAAAAAAGATCGCAGCAGGGATCTCAATCTTAAACTCTTGCACCCGTTTGTTTAATAGCAATAGGTAAGACTTTGATGCAATCTCCATCTTTTCCCCTGCTCCACACCCAACGTGCGATTTTCACCGCATTAGGCGTTCCATCTTATTCTTTTAGACTAAAGCAATTAAATTACAAAT
>JAEWDX010000394.1 GCA_023389895.1 Bacillota bacterium | reverse complement strand
ATACAGAGCTGGTCCAAACACAGAGGCACCATCTAATGAAAGGATCGCCCACACGCGAATTAATTCTACAGGGTTTAGAAAAATAGAAATCGATAGCATTGGCAATATCCATTCTTTTACGATAAATAAACTTACACCCATAACAATGAACTCATAAAATAATACACTGACAGCCCATACAATAAGACTCATGCCTAAAGCCTGAAAACGCGTTCTTGACCAAATACCGATCATCATCGATAATGCCAAATAAATTACTGCTAAAAGTAATGACAGTAAATAAAATAAAAAAATCACCATTAACGAAGTTCCAGAATTCCCAATAAACATCACAATAGCTGCTGCTCCATACCCAAAGGAAATCACGGACCAGATTGCTAGGAATAGACCTAAATATTTCCCTGCTAAAACAGACTTTATCGAAATCGGATAAGTTAATAGCAGCATAAGACCACGATCTTCTTTTTCTCCAGCCAAAAATAAACTACCGATTAACAACGCAATTAAAGGAATGAGCATGAGATTTAAATTTAGGAGGCTTGCCGTCATCCGACTGAATCCATCATAGCCGGATTGCCCTGAACTTTCGAAAAAGGTAACAAATACAGCTAAAAGAGTAAATAATATTCCAAAGCTTCCTAGCCACTTACTTCTTAAAATGAGTGTAAGCTGCTGTCTAGCGATTTGGTACGTACTCATTATTCAAAGCTCCATTTATGCTTTTGGAGCTGCTCGTAGGTATAAACTTCACCCATTCCCTGTTCCTTAACATAGCTTTCAGCACGTTCTTTGTCTTTAAAGGTCACAACTCCATTTGCCATTGGTGTCCAAAAATCCGGATGATAAGCGTGAAAGGCTTTTTCTAGCTCAAGCCATTCCCCAGTCTCTGAATCTTTCACATACTGCTTCGCTACCTTTTCTTTCAAAATTGTCTTGTCATGCTCTATAAACTCAATCATACAGCCAAGATCATCAAATTTAAAAACATCCCTATCTGTTGTAATCAATTCTGTTGCATAATGCTCATGGGCGATTCCCATATTGCAGATTTCACAAACATCAATTTCTGAATTAATTTCCACAGGATCTAAAGATTTGTTTCCCCCACAGCCTGAAAGTAGAAAAATACTAAATAACAGCATTAAAATTTTCTTCATCCCATCCGTCTCCCCTTCAAAATGACTATTATTGCAGAAGCAGTTAATAATAATCCATATAATAATATTGAACGACTTGTTTTGTTCGTATTAGCCATCTTCATTTCCTTTTGTAAATTTACTGGTTCAATCAACGGCTTTTCATCATAAACATTGGCTGTCCCAATTGACGGAAACATTGATTCCGCTTTGCCCCAAATTTTAATAGCAGGGCTTTCGAAGTAAAATTGCCAATGGGGATAGCTTTGAAGAATTTGATCATAGATCGAGCCTGCCTTATATGGAACCTCCCCAATTCCATCACCAGTTAAATCATAGCTATTGTAATCATCCCAATAATTCCCTTTATCATTATCATCGAGTCGCATATCATTTTTCGCAATTTTCGACTGAACGACATTGCCAATGAAGTTATTTTCCTTTAATACATTTTCTGTATTATTCTCTCCTTTGAATTCAAGCCCTACTTGGTTTGCCACAATCAGATTTCTTGCAATAGATGTATCCCTTGCTTTTTCAAAATAAAGACCTGAGCTGTTCTGTCTGATTTCATTTCCTTCCAACACAATATTATGGGCGTCATAAATAAGAACACCAACGGCTCTAACATGAAAATGATTGAGAATTTGATTATTAATGATTCGAAGGTTATTTGAATCCATCACCATAAGACCCGTAATGTTTTTTTGAATTACATTTTCTTTCGCTTCAATCTGTTCACTGAACATAAAATGAAAGCCATATCTTGAATCTTCGACCGTATTAAGAAGAATTTTGTTCTGACTTGTAAAATCGAAATAGATTCCGTCCTGTACATTAACAAGCTTGTTGTTTTCAATCACATTATCTTTTCCTTTAAAAAGATGAATCCCATTTCCTCTTTTGGAAAAATGGGTATGAAAGCTTTCGATTTCATTATTTTTTATCGCATTGCTTGAACTTTTATCCGAATAAATGCCGAATAATACATTAGAAATTCGATTGGAGTCTATGATGACATCGCTAACCTCCTTCAATAAAATCCCGCAATTTTCAGGCTTTTTTCCGCTGTTTTGAATAGTGAACCCCTTTAACATGACCTCGTTTGCAGCGATAGTTACAACATTTCCCTTTCCACCACCATCGATAATCGTCCCTTCTTCCGCAATAAGCTTAAGCGGCTTCGTAATGACAATCGGTCCAGTATAGATACCTTTTTCAATCTTTAAAACGTCCCCTGGATTTGCTTGCTCAATCCTTCCCTGTAAAGAGATGTTAGCGCTTTCTTGCGTTTTAGCTGCAACATCGCTTTCTTGCCATGGAAATAGAAAAAACAAAAGCAGCATAGTTGGCAAGATTTGCTTCCCCTTTATTTTCAACCGACCCATAATCCACACCCTTCGCACTCTATAACTTCCAATCTAACAAAAAATTGTGAAAAAACTTTGAATTTAATATGGGAATTCCATGAAGTCATCTTTGCACTAGAGCAAACTAGTTAAATCTGATTAACGAGCTGTAAGACACTGATTGAGTTTCACTTTATCTACAACGTTTAATTCGGGAGGCGAAATATTTTTCTAGACATTTTATCATGAATATTATATAGTGAAAAAGTTAACCATTTCATAGAATTGTATAATACTTGATACATCTAAATTAAGATTTTGATCGAAAAAAGGTGGTCGTAATAAAAGCATCATGAAGAAACAACCATTATGGACAAAGGATTTTTTGAGTATTTCATTTACAAGTTTTTTTCTTTTTATTGGGTTCTATATATTGCTTACAACATTGCCAATTTATGTGTTGGAGGATTTACATGGTGATGAAACTGAAGTAGGGTTAATTGTTTCTGTTTTCTTAATTGCTGCAGTCCTTTGCAGACCTTTTACAGGAAAATGGGTTGATGAACTAGGAAGAAAGAAAATTTTGCTGATTGCGATGTGCATATTTTCTATTTCGTCCTTTTTTTATTTTTGGGCAGACTCTCTACCGCTATTACTTGGAATTCGGTTCTTACACGGAATTGGCTTCGGTATGGCAACTACAGCTACTGGTGCCATTGTCGCTGATATTATTCCGAATGAACGCAAAGGTGAAGGTCTTGGCTATTATTCTACATTTATGAATTTAGCGATGGTTATTGGTCCTTTTACAGGTTTAACGATGATGCAATACGCTAGCATGAACTGGATATTTGTATTATGCACAGTGTTAGCCTTCATCGCATTGCTCTTATCTGCAGTGGCAAACATCCCCGAAAATATTCTGAACGTAAATACGAAGTCAGAAAAGCTTTCTTTCGACAGTCTATTCGAAAAGAAAGCAATCCCTGTTGCCCTTGTAACAGGAATTCTTGCTTTCAGCTATGCAGGCATACTATCCTTTATCTCTGTCTACGCAAAGGAGCTTGGCTTGTTTGAAGTTGCAAGCTTTTTCTTTGTTGTTTATGCAGCTACCATTCTTATTTCACGGCCTTTTACAGGTCGATGGTTTGATCTTTATGGCGAAAATAAGATTATTTACCCAGCAATCATTTTATTTGCAATTGGCATGCTATTATTGAGCCAAGCACACTATCCATTTACATTTTTGTTAGCAGGAGCAATTATCGGCTTAGGCTATGGGACGATTATACCAAGCCTGCAAACAGTTGCGATTAAAAATGCTGCTCCAGAAAGAAGAGGATTAGCGACATCAACGTTTTTTACATTGTTAGATGCAGGGATCGGTTTAGGATCTTATTTTCTAGGAATCATAGCTGTTCGTTCTGGCCTATCTTCTTTATATTTTTTACTTACTTTTGTTAATCTATTTGCTTTAGTCACTTATTATTTACTACATGGGAGAAAAACTGAAAAGCGGCAGCGCCTTCTTAACAATTAAAGAGCGAGTTGTTCCTCGACAATTATACTTTCAACAAAAAAACAGGAAGCTAAACCAAATTGGTTAGCTTCCTGTTCTTGGTAAAATTAAAATTTCTACTCTTCTATTTTTTGCTTTTCCTTCTCCCGTATCGTTAGATGCAACTGGATTGAATTCCCCAAAACCTTTCGCACTAAACATACTTGGGTCAAGCTTGTCATTTTTTAGAATGATTTTCATGAAGTTAATTGCCCTCATGACACTCAGTTCCCAGTTAGAATCAAAAGGAGCATTCCCAATCGGAACATTATCTGTATGTCCACTAATAATAATATTTCTTGGCGG
>JAEWDX010000368.1 GCA_023389895.1 Bacillota bacterium | reverse complement strand
TAAACAGCAACGGTTGAGACTGATTGAACTTCAAACCCGAGCTTATATAGAGGGGACAATTGAATTTATTAATAATCAGTGGACTTTTTTTGATAAAGAAACAGAAGAAGCCTCAGTATTAGATGATTTCCTCCATCAGGAGATTGAAGTGTATCGAAATAAGCGCTGGAGAAAAGGAGTATTGTCTGAGGATGGGAGAACTACTTCGGCAGATGAACTCTTTCAACTTAAAGATAAAGAGATTGTCCGCATTCGAAAGCTGCTCGTTTTCTCCTTGGAAAAATTAATCGAAGAAATGAATGACGATGCTTTTTTTCAATTTGTCATGACTTTGAATTCTTTAAAGTTTTCGATTTATGATTGTATTTACTGCTATAACCAGCTTACCTTTCTCAATCAAAGTGAAAGAAAAAGCGGAGTTAACTTTATTATTTTTGATAATCAAGAACATATTTGCAATGTTCAGCATCACTTTAATTATTTTGAAAAAACAAATGATCGATTTGAATTTACATTGAATAGCGGAAAAAGAATGATTATCGAGAAAATTTCCTCTTAATTAAACAAAGCAATAAAAAGGGATGCTCACTCTCAACATCCAAGTCGAGAGTGAGCATCCCTCCTCTTATTCCATCTTAGTATCTGTGAATCCCTTTTCAAAGTCAGAGGTTAATAATGGGCGATGAATATAGAAGCCTTGTGCGTAATGACAATTCAATTCCTTTAGAATTTCAATTTGCTCCTTTGTTTCTACACCTTCTGCTAAAACCTTCACATCTAATCCATGTCCCATCGTGATAATTGCCTTCACAATAGCAATATCGGACGTATCATTCCGTAAATTATTAATAAACGACCGATCAATTTTCAAAGTGTTAATCGGTAGATCCTTCAAATAGCTTAAGGAAGAATAGCCAGTACCAAAATCATCAATCGAAACTTTCACCCCAAGATCTTGCAATGCCCGCATAATTTTAATACTATAATTGACATCGCTAAGCATTGTACTTTCGGTAAGCTCTAATGTTAAATATTGTGGAGAGAGATCCGACTCTAGCAATGCATGCTTCACTTCTTCCAGAAAGCCTGTCTGTTGGAACTGGTAGGCTGATACATTAACAGAAACCGATAAATATTCCTTGCCTAACAATTGCCATTTTTTATTTTGCATACATGCGGTTCTTAATACCCAATTTCCGATCTCTTCGATAAGTCCCGTTTCTTCGGCAAGTGGGATAAAGTCTGCTGGCGAAACAAGTCCCTGTTTTGGATGATTCCAGCGAATTAATGCTTCACTTCCAAATATTTCTCCAGAATGTAAATCAATTAAAGGCTGATACATTAAATAAAACTCACTTTTTTGTAATGCTTTTCTTAAATAACTCTCTAGTTCTAGTCGATTTGATGCCTGATCATTCATATCGGTCGAGAAGAACGTCACACGATTGCCCCCATGATTTTTGGACAGATTCGTCGCAATATCCGCATTTTTCAAAAGCTTATGTTCATCAAGCCCATCTCCTGGATATAAACTTATGCCAATGCTAGCTGTAATAAACAATTCTTGCTTCTCATGAAAAATCGGTTTCGCAATTTCTTGCAAAATTTGTTTCGCGACTTTCATGACACTCTCTATTTCGATATCTTTCGAAAGGGCAACCGTAAATTTATCTCCGCCAAATCTTCCAATATAAGAGCCGATCGGGAGCGTCTTTTCAATTCGATTAGCCAATTCTTTTAAAATCAGATCACCTGCAAAATGGCCAAGACTATCATTAATTATTTTAAAGCGATCCATGTCAATTGATAGGACAGCAAGAATTTTTTTCTTTTTCTTTGCTTTAACGATCATATTTGCTAGCTGTGCCGTAAATTTTAGGCGATTCGGCAGCCCTGTGTCATGATCATAATAGGCTAATTCCATGATTTTTTCTTCAATTTTCTTTTGCTCCGAAATATTTCTGCCAAGCCAATAAATTCCTACACATTCCCCATTTATCATAATTGGAATGTTCTTTATCTGAAAAAGATTTAGCTCATCTGACTTCAATCTCAGATTACAATTGAAATACTGTTCCTTCCCCTTCAGGGCCCGAAAAAAATGCATTCTAACTTTCGGCAAAGCTTCACTTTCAATCATTTTGAAGCAAGACGTTCCATACAATTCCTGATTACTATTGCCAAAAATTTGCTCAAAGGCAGGATTTACACTTGTAAAAAGACCTTGTAAATCAGTCGAGAAAATTAAATCAGAATTCATATTAAAAAGTGATTCATAGTTTTTCTCGGATAGCTTTAAATTCTCATTTAATTGCTGAACATCAGTTTGTGTAGCTTCTAGCATGTGGTTAAAGGCAGAAAAGGTTTTTAAATAATTAGGGCGGTTATATTTAAAAATCCGCTTCCTATCTTCTTGAATTTCACTATTATTTTCAGAGAGTGCTAAGTATGTAAGTGAAAGTCCAAGTAACTGTGGTCTTCCTTTCTTTTCTGCTGAGAATTCACCAAACGTAAAGAAACCGTTAGTCGGAGCAATACTTTGAAGCATTTCTAATTCTGCTTGCACAAAGTCATCGACAAATCTTTTTCTCGACATACAGTTATAAACAAAAATAGACTCGACTGGTTTTTTCGCTAATTTTCTTAAACTCGTTAGTGAATTTTCTATCATCACTTCAATATTCGTATAGGAAAAGGTTATTTCCGTTCCTTCTTTTACACTCCGATTTACTTGAATCGCACCATTTTTTAAAATATCGAGAACAAAAAGAGATACCTCTTCCCCTTTATGATTCATTACAAAAGGAAACTCGGAGCTTGTACTTGGAAAATCATCAACAAATGTCTCACCAAAATAATGTTTTAAAACGTGCACCGGCTTCTTTTTATCAATTGAGTATATAATATTGCCATTCGCCTTCGTAATGCGAATAGATTTTCCGATTTTCTGAAATTCATTATTGCTAAATGCATGGGCGATTAGATGCTTATTTTGTAGAACTACCGCTACGACTCCATCATTTGTCATTTCGTTCTCAGTAAATACAAATGTCTCACTTCGAAAATGAGCATTACTCGAAACGCCACCTGCTATCATTAAATTTTCGCTATTCTCATAGATTCCATCAAGTAAAGCTTGAGAATCAACTCCTCTTCCTGTGGAAAAAAGCAGCATTGCCTTCGTGTCAAAATCAACCAACTGTTCAACTAGGCTTTTCCCCATTTCTAAACTACTATCGAAATTATCTTGATGCAACAAAATAGATTTCAATTCCGTCTTTTCAAACTCTGTAAATGAAAGAACAACATCATTGGTAACTATTTTGCCATCACATATTTCTCCCGCACTTGTGCAGCCAACAATTGTAGCAAATGGTAGCTTTTCGCAAAGTTGTGTTTGCATTTGTTGTAAAAATAACCGATCTGTTTTTCCAGAAAAAACTTGAACTAATAAGTTAGCTGCTGAATGAAACTGATGTTCATCTATGAAACTAATAAGTTGAATATGATTTCTGTAAAGACAAGTTTTAGTATTAGCCATAAAAACCACCATTAATAAGTTATTATGATATTTTTTCTCATCTTAAAAATAACACAAATAATTGAATCTTGAAATTAAAAAGTCGTGATTCTATCCAAAAATCGGTATTTTAGCTCGAAACTAAAAAAGCAAAGCTTAAGAATGATCAAAAATTAGCATTCATAAGCTTTGCTTTTTATACGATAAAGTTTTTGTTAGCCTCTTGCAGAATAATGGGATATTAATTGTGTTTCAAAATTAAAATGTTAAGGGAAGCTTCATAAAGCCTAAATATAGAACAAAGATAAAAGAAATAAAAAATAATGACCAAGAAATCGTTGTACTTTTTCCTTTAGCCGTTTTAACTAAAATCATTTCCAACATGCCAATGACAAAAATCCCACCTAATGATTTAACAATATAAAGCGGGGTAATGCTATTGATGCTGCTCAATATCCAAATCCCTGAAGCAATAATAAATAAATAAAATAATCTTGCAATCATATGAACTATTTTTGCACCCTTCTTTTTACCGCTTTTCAGTAATCCGAAGGCTACAAAAAATAAAATAATGGCTAAAACCCACGATGTTATATGTGTATGAATCATCTTTTCTACCTCCCCGAGTAAAATCGATATTATCATATCACAAATAACCAAAAAAACCTAAAGATACGTTGTTAATATTAAAAACTATATTTTCGACACTTTTCTACGGATAGATAGCTGATTACTGCTTAATCTGATTCGTCAACGTACCAATGCCCTCAACAGTAATTTCAATTGTATCGTTAGGTTTTAGAAAACGTGGCGGCTTAAAGCCTTTTCCTACCCCTGCTGGTGTACCAGTAGCAATAATATCGCCTGGTTCAAGTGTCATACCGCTAGAAAGCACGGAGATGACTTCTTCAATAGGAAAAATAAAATTTTCCGTATTCGACTTTTGCCTAACTTCTCCATTTACAGTCGTTTGGATATTTAACTTATTCGGATTAGCGATCACCTTTGCATATGTAATCCACGGCCCCATTGGACATGTAGTATCAAGGCTTTTTCCAATAAAAAATTGCTTATGACGAACTTGGATATCTCGTGCGGTAATATCATTTAATATTGTGTAACCAAAAATATAATCCAGTGCTTCTTCTTGTTTAATTGCTCGTCCTTTTTTTCCGATAATAACCGCAAGTTCCCCCTCGTAATCTAATTGAGCTGTAAGCTCACTATGAGAAAGAATGCTCTCTTGATGCCCAATTACCGTTGTCGGGGCCTTCGTAAAAACCATCACATGTTCAGGAATATCATCCTTACTTCCCATTTCTATCGCATGGTCAGCATAATTTTTCCCGACACAGAAAATATTTTTACTCGGGCGTGGAATGGGAGCCAATAATTTTACTGATTCTAACGGGAGAAACAGTTCTTCATTATCATTAGCCCAAGTTAATAACTTCATTGCTTCATCGATAAATGCAGCTCCATTAGCGATACATTCTAGCATCGTTATAGGAAGCTTGCTGCTGCCGAATTTCTTTTCCCCTGCTTTTCTTAGCGGCAAAACCTTTGTTTCGGTTTCATTGATTGCCCCAACAAATATTTCTTCATTCCATTGTGCTGTTACAAATTTCATATTGACACCCCTCGTTTTATCATAATGAATCATCTATTAGTTTGGATTATAACAGTTTTTTTCAAATTTCCCTTATTAAATTTACTTTCCAATTGTGTTCATAACGAGAGCTCCTCTATAGCCATTCAACAACTTTGTAATTGTAGCAATTAGCTTAGAATAGACTAATTATAGAGATGATCATAATGACAACAATTATTCTTTACCTAAACTTTTCCATTCAAACTCAGATCATTCTTCTCCTTCTTATTAGGAATTTAGGCTTTCTAATCACAATCTGACACTAGGCACATACGATATAGTAAAAGCATAAGCCAGATCATTCAAGAAATGAATTTGATTATTATTTAAAGGGTGTCGATCATGCCAGCTATCGTTGGAGTTGCACAAGTGATTACAATTGGAACGAGTGCGGTTTTTAATATTGGGGATGTCTATAAAATTATGCCGATATCCAGCGCAAAAACATTTTCTGGAGCAGGCTCTTTTAATACTGGCGATGGTTTGCGTATTAATAATCAACAAAGCGCGACAAATACTTATGATCCAGATAATGTGGATCAAGGTATTATCTTAAATGTTTAAAAAGGTGACGAAGATGAATTTTTATATCCAGCAATCCATTCAAATCAATTTCATTAAAATTGGCGGTGTTTCTAATTCTTCTGTCTTCCAAATTGGCAGTGCTGGCATCATTAAGCCCTCATCCCATTTATATAATACGGGAGGATTCACCGGGCCAGCTCCAGTGACAGAGGGGGCGCCCTCTGGCGCAACGATCCCAACACCATTTGTTCCATTACAAGCTCCGACTAAGCCGTAATAGATTTTCACCCATTTCGCTATTTTTTTCTCCTACTAGAGGTGGTGTTACATGTCGAATGAACTTTATTCATATCTTCAACAATTACATGCATATGTACAATCACAAGAAAAGAGAATCCAATATTTAGAGCAATCCATAAAAAAACTTGAGGAAGAAACAGAAAAATGGAAGAATCGTACACCGATTAATGTCGAAAGAATCGAATATAAATTCGACCAATTGAAGGTGGAATCTTTAGAGGGGACACTAAATATTGGATTAAATCCTTCTGAATTAGATAATATTGAAGATTTTGCAATAAATAATCAAGGACTTAAAACACCATTTTTCGATCAGAATCAAATGAAGCGAACAATTGAAATAGAAGATGCCATTTATCAATATTTAGATAATGAGCTGCTTGACGTCATCACAACTATTCAAGAGAAACATCATCTCAAACTAGATGAGTCACAGATTTCATTTATTAAAGAAGATATTAAAAAACAATTACCCGTTCGAATCGACTATTATCTTAAACAATTTTCCACTGCAAATCGCGGTGAAGATGCAAACGAGAACATGAATCAGGAAATTATTGCACAATTAATCAAGGAAATCCAAAATGGAGTTCAAGTGTTTATTACCCATTTTCCTGATAACATGAAAGGAATGAAGACTGAGTGAATTTTCAAGTGTATAATCGTGAGCTTTCTGTTGGCGATATTCGGCTTATCGGAGTATCCAGCTCATCTATTTTAATGGTTGGAGATGTCCAAACGATTCAGCTTTCATCCATTTTTGATACACCACCTGAATCATTAATTATCGGGCCATTTGTGCCATTAACTCCGGAGTAAGTGGCTTATGTTTGTAAGAACATCTATTGTTGATACACTTAAAATAAATACGCTATCATTTTCCTCAATCACAGAAATTGGCGATTCTAGTTTTATTCAGGGCTTTTCGCGTGCTTTAGCAGTCCAGAGGGAAAAGGATCTGTTCTTTGGAAATGAGGGGAATTTCAATGTTTTTCCAGCCTTTTCAAGAAATCCGAGCTTTCAAACAATTGACGAAAACTTTTCGATGTATCAAGAGCATCTACATCCAATTATTAAAGTAAAATCCATTAACATTCTAGGTGTATCAGCCGCTTCCATTATTCATATAGGAAGCAGCAAACATATCTCTATGGAATCAAAAGTAGCGCATCTTCGTCAACTTTTACCGAAAGAAGGGGTAGAAAACACTCCTCCTATCCATGGAAATCGCCCCACTACTTAACAGTAAATTAATTTTTTTATAAAGGATGTTCTGCTATGCCAGCTATTATTGGCCCCGTACAAATTGTAAATGTCGGAGGGGGAGCGGTTGTTCAATTCGGAGATGCTATCGTTATCTCTCCAAAAGGCAGTTCAAAAACGATTACAGGGCAAGGCGCATTTAATACTGGTGGATTAATTATTACAAATAATGGAATCAACGCAAATAACGTACTGGATGCAAACCTGATCGATCAGCCAATTATTGGAAACAACTAAATCCTAATGACACTGTCTCGCAACAGCGGTAATGGTGCCAAATAAAAAGGAAAATCTAAGAATGTTGAGTTTACGGCATTCTTGGGTTTCCCTTTTTGGTTTTAGGACTGAAATTCTCCTGTACAGTCAACAGCTTCTCCTATAATTTTAATGCATGTGCACCATCGAAGAAAAATAAATACCTCTCCGTTACTTTTCGCTTTACTATTTGCTCTAACGCTCTTGTGTACAGATCAATTTGAATGCGATATCTGTCTTCAAGCACCTGTCTCGCTTCCTTAAATCCACCTTTAAACCGAGCGGTAATCGCATCTGTTTTATAATCTAACAATACAATGCCTTCCTCATCTTCAAAAACACAATCGATAATCCCTTGAAGCAAAACAGACTCTTCCTCTCCTTGCCAATTTGGGTAAATTTCACTAGCAGGAAAAGAGAAGGTGAACGGAATTTCTCGTTCGACACTTTTAGCCAGCTTGAGTCTTTTTCCGAGTTCTGTTTCAAAGAATTTTATGATTTCCAGAGCATCAATGCTTTCCTTCTGCTCATCTGTCAGCAGCTCTTTATTCACCATTTCATCAAGCAATGTTTGAATGGAGGCTTCTTCCCATTGCTGTTTGAAATCCAAATGCTGCATAACCATATGCATCGCAGTTCCACGCTCAGCAGAAGTAAGCGATTTGGCCTGCATAAATCGTGGACGATTCAAAATAGAGTGCTTAAATTTGCTTGTTACAGCCTGTCCACTATCTTCACTTGAGAAGACCTCCTTCTGCCTTTTCACCTCAGATACAGATTGCTTTGATCGTGAGCTTGTGGCATGAAAGTAAGCGTATTTCCATGATAAAGTCTCCTCAATCGTCTGCTGATAACTTGAACTTATCGGAACGATTTCTCCCGCATTTACTAATTCTAACAATGCTTCTTCTTCCGCATCGCTTTCCCTTTCAACCTGTGCTGCTTCTCCACTTTTCATCCATTGAACCTTCCAGCATGATGGATGGGCAATAATTTCATTTGGGATAAGCAAGCTCATTTGCATACTAGCTGGAAGATGGGCTTCACAATCGCGATGTCTTATTAATGCGGGTCCAATCCAATCAAGATAGCTATTTGCTGAAGCTCGGTCATATTCATTAAGAAGCCAATTAGGGTTTTCAATCGTCTGTGCCCATTTAATGATTTTTTTCTCGACATTTTTTACAGACGAAACTAAATACAGCTTCTCTTTAGCCCTTGTTAGTGCTACATAAAGAACACGCATCTCTTCTGCCAGCATTTCCATTTTCTTCTTCCTTTTAAAAGCCATTTGTGGAAGTGACGGATAGGATATACGTTTTTCGGCATTGACATATTTTGCGGCAAAGCCAAGTTCCTTATCAAGCATGTATGCCTTTCTCAAATCCATCCTATTGAAATTACGAGCAAGTCCTGCAATGAAAACATATGGAAACTCTAATCCTTTGCTGCTATGAATCGTCATGAGGCGGACAACATCCTCCTGCTCCCCAAGTGCGCGAGCAGCACCTAAGTCATCACCACGGTCGCGCATCCGTTCAATAAAGCGCAAAAAGCGGAATAACCCTCTAAATGTTGTTTTCTCATATTGTCGTGCACGGTCATAAAGGGCGCGAAGATTTGCCTGTCTCTGCTTTCCGCCTGGCATCCCACCAACAAAATCATAAAATCTAGTTTCTCGATATAGATGCCAAATAAGATCAGAAAGGCTTCCTTGCCTTGCCATCACTCGCCAATTTTTTAATTCGTCAAAGAATGGTCTGACTCTGTCATATAAACTTTCCGTCTCCATTGTCGGCTTTTTTTCGCAAAATGCTGCTAATGCCTCGTAATAAGAACCTCGTTTATTTTCAATTCTTATCTGTGCAAGCTCCAACTCTGTCAAGCCAACGATTGGTGAACGCAGCACGGAAGCAAGAGGAATATCTTGAAACGGATTATCAATCAGCTTTAATAAAGACATCATGACAGCTACCTCTGTTGCTTCAAAATAGCCAGTTGACAAATTAGCGTATACTGGAATCCCCTGCTGCTTAAATTCCTCCATAATTTGCGGCGCCCATGTCATTGACCGAAGTAAAATGACAATATCGCGGTACATCGCAGGTCTTGTCGATTTCGTTTTCGTGTTATATACTTCTTGGCGCTCATGAATCATTTTCTTAATGGTTGCCGCCATATATCTTGCTTCTAGCTGAGAAGCTACAAGCTCCTCAGCATCATAGCCTTCCTGTTCAGCGCTTGCCTCCTCATGCTCATCCTCTTCTTGCCCTTCCAAATCAATCATTGTTAATTCAATCGGATAAGAACAATCCTCTGGATAAGGGGCGCCTTTCGCTAATTCGGCTGCTTTGTCATATTCGATTTCTCCAACGGAAACACCCATTATTTGCTTAAAAATATAGTTTATCCCGTCAAGTACTTCCTTCCGACTTCTGAAATTTTTCGCAAGGTCAATTCTTAAGCCAGTTTCCTCATCTTGACTAGCAAATCGATTATACTTCCCTAGAAATAAATTAGGCTCCGCTAGACGGAAACGGTAAATGGATTGCTTCACATCACCAACCATGAAAAGATTTCCTTCATGCTCGTTTTCCTTTGTCACTAGTCTTAATATCGCTTCTTGCACCATATTGACATCTTGATATTCATCAACGAAAACTTCCTTAAATTGATTCCTGCAATTAATCGCGGCTACGGAAGGTATGCGCTCTTCTTCCTTTACTTCAGTGAGTATCTCTAAACAAAAATGCTCCAGATCAGCAAAGTCGACAAGTCCCTTCTCAGCTTTTACTTGATTAAAGCGCTGTGAAAACTCCTTGACAAGATAAACCAATTCCTCAATATGCTGCTTCATTTCACGAATATCGCGAATAAAGCTGTCTGGTTTTCTTGCAAAAAGCTCATCCTGTAAATCTTTAATCGTTTTTTTCGCATGCTCTCTTTGCTTTGTTGCTCTATCAATTAAATCTTGATCGAATTCATCCCCTTTGCACGCTTTTGCTCTTCCAAACGACGATGCCTGAATCGCTTCATAAAGGATCTCCCAAGATTCATTGCTTGCTGTTAAAAGGGTATCAACCATGTGTAAGTCTGCAAGGAAATTTTCTGCTCTTGGCGCTGGTCCACCTGGCACCTTCGTCAAAGCAAGTCCATTTTCGAGCATTTTCTTGGCACCATTAAGCTGAAGATGAATATCTTCTTGAAGGAAGCGAAAGAATGATAGTTCTTCAATCTTTGTTGTTTCATCAACTCTGTACATGTCAATAATTGACTCTAAATACTGATTGGGCAATGGATTCGCTTTGGCAAAATCATATAAATCGCGAATGATATTTTGTAAAGCTGTATCGCTCCGATCATTAGTAAATGTATCAACGAGGGTAAAGAATTCATCATTGCTTTCTTTCCCGTACTCTTCCTCAAATAACTCTTCAAGTACTTCATCGCGAATCAGCTGCGCTTCTGTTTCATCAGCAATACGAAATCCTGGATCAATGTCGATCATATAGTAGTATTTACGGATCATCTCTAGGCAAAATGAATGCAGTGTTGAAATCGAAGCCTTATTTAATAGACTTAACTGTTTTCGTAGATGAATAGATTTCGGATTTATTGAGAGAGCCTTTTCAAGTGCCTCTCCAATTCGGTGACGCATTTCAGCCGCTGAGGCGTTAGTGAACGTCACAACTAATAACTGATCAACATTAATTGGCTCTTCTTCAGATAGAATTTTCTCTATGATTCTTTCAACGAGCACAGCCGTTTTTCCTGACCCAGCTGCAGCAGCAACGAGAATGTCTTGATCCTTCGCCATAATCGCCTGCCACTGTTCATCCGTCCATGTAACATCAGATGGCTTAGGCGGTATAATCGTCTTCATTTTTTTCCTCCTCTCTTATTGATTGAAAAAATGCTTCTTTTGACTTTGGTGCAAGCACGCGATAATCATTTGCATCTAGTGACTCATCAAATTGGCAGATTGATTGATAAGAACAAAAT
>JAEWDX010000300.1 GCA_023389895.1 Bacillota bacterium | reverse complement strand
CGATATTGTATCGGAATCATGCCTTTTAATTTTGCCTTGATTTGTTTAGTTCTAAGCTACAACTGTATTTTTATAAAAAAGATTGATCACTTAAAACAAAATTCGATTATTTAAAATAAAGATTGATAATTTATAAATAAAGTTTGATTAAAAATCTTGTGTTGATATGCAGAGTTTTTTCTTATTCCACAATCAGGCCAGATTGTGGAGTAATTATATTACGTAGTAGACGAATAATGTGCAGCTTTTGCATACTGACTTGGTTGAGATATTTGAGTTCCTTTCCATCATGGTGGCGTATGATGGAATGGCTTTGGAAATTAATGTTTGATTTGATCGATAATGTCGAATAAAGCTTCGTTGAATAGCTCCTTCTGATCAAGCATCGTCACATGTCCAGCATTTGGTATGGAGTAAAATTGTTTCATTGGTGCCTCGAGTTGATCAAAGTATGTACGAGCGAGAGAATAAGGAGTTTGCCAGTCATCCTCGCCATGGATATAGAATACTGGGACTTGATAGTCTGATGTTACCATGTTCAGATCATAGGACTTAAACAAAGATTCCAAAATAGCACGCTGTTTTATTTCTAGTACATCGTTCATTAACATGTATTTAATATCTTTGAACGAATAAAAGGGAGAACATAGTACACTCATGACTAGTTGGGGCGATGGTTGCATCGCAAGCTTGTACTTACCTTGCAACTTACGGAGTTTCATAAGCTTCTTGATCATGGCATCACTAAATTGGTGCTCGGGATAAGGGCTTAAAGCCTGTAAGGTGCTAATATCTTTCTGATTTTCTACTTGTCTGCTACGTTCCAATGCTTTCTCGTAGCCAATTCGTTCATTTTCAAACATATTTACAACTTGTCCAACTCCAATATAGGCTTGAACCATCTGCGGATATTGCAAGGTGAATAGACTGCCTAAGATAGAACCCCATGAATGACCAAGCAGAAGGATTCGCTCCTTGTTATATTTCTTTTGTAAGTAGCTCACAACTTCATATGTATCCTGTAATGCTTGTTCAATCGTTGTTGTCGGCGTGACTTTCAGGTGATCATTCGCAAAGAAGGTTTTACCGCTGTTTCGCTGTTCCCAGTGAACGACGGTTACTTTATCTTCCCAAGGAAACTGAAAGTCTTGGGCAAAAGGAAGCATCGGACTGCCAGGACCTCCATGCAGGAATAAGAGGACGGGATGATCCTTATTTTCACCACGATGATATAAAAACTGCTGGATTCCACCGATCGTCACATACTCGCCCTCATCTATTCCGTTTGGTGTATGGATATGACAGGCAGCTGCGCGCTTCTTTGTGTAGAGAAACCAACAAATCGCCATACTGATGCAGGTAATAGCCAATATGAAAATAATCAAAGATTGATTCATGTGAATGCCTCCTCTAGCTATTTTTGGTTGAATTCTGCTTGCACTTGCTTAGATATTCCGCAATTGCTTCTACAAGTATGCTTAATGCTTGTGCTCTTCCTTGTTCACCGTATTGGTTCTGATTAGAGGCGATAAAATGCAAGCCATCCATTAAATTCGCAAGTACGCTATAATCACATTGAGCATCCTCTATTCCCAAGCAATTCATTGTACGCTGAAAATTAGTTTTGGATTTATCCTGTTCCTCTCTGTTAATAGGCTCTGGAAGCTTGCGCAGCAAATATTCCAGGTCCGATGGCTGAACATAGAGTGCAAGACTATCTGGAGCCAAGTAAATTTCATGAAGTGCATGCGTAATTTTTTCCTTAAAATGCCCAGAGCTAGATCCGATTTCAAGAATTCGCTCAAATAAAGCTTGCTCATTTTGCTTCATAATGTGGTAGAGAAATTCTTCCTTGGAATGATAATAGGTATAGAAGGAACCTTTGGCTATTTGCACAGCTGCTGCAATATCGTCAACCGTAACTCGCTTCATGCCTTTCTTACGAATGAGCTCTATTCCTTTGATATACATTGCATTTTTGATATACTCCTTCTCCTGCTCACTTATGATCTTTGGCATACGCTCTTCTCCTTTAATGACTATTTATAATGAATTGAGTCAATATAAATATAATAAGACTGAACTCTGGTGAGAGTCAATGGTATTAGCTTAAAAATAGCTGAATTAAAATTCAGAAAATGTTATCCAAATTTAATACGTAGCACATACCTGAGCACTTAAAGGAGATTGATTTCTTTGTAGAGGAGGAAGGTTGATACGCTCAGCTTTCAAGCGTTAGGATTCTATCAAAAGCATGGCTTTGAGGTGTTCGGTCAATAAGATGGGGATGCTGAACAGTACGAAGATACTATTCAATAGAAAAAGAATATTCAACAAAACCAGCCAATAGTTGTCAACATTTTTCAATAAAAATATTAAAAATATCATGTTATACTAAATTTGTGCATACCAAATAACCTTCCAAATACTATGCTTGGAAAGTTCTGGTTCACTCGGTTAAATTGTTAAATCAAGCTAAATCTTGGAAAGAAGTTTTGCTTTTTAAAAGTGCATAAATCCAATGTAAGAGTTTGTTTGCACAAGCTATCACAGCTACTCTAAAAGGTTTTCCTTCTTCCCGTTTTTTATCATAAAACGCTCGTAATCTCTTATTACGAGGAAGGATTTCATCCGTTGTTTTCTGTTTGCGACAGTCACGAATAGCACATTTAACAGCCATATACAAAGCTTGACGTAGTCTACTAGAGCCTCTTTTGGTAATTCGATTGTAAGTACCTTTGAATGTACCAGATTCAAAGACACTTGGATCAAGACCGGCAAATGCTACTAGTTTCTTAGGGTGATTAAACCTTTCAATTTCCCCAATTTCAGAAATAATCGTGGCTGCGATTTTTTCACCGATACCGGGAATTGATCGGATAATCTTAGATTCTTCAATACTTTTTGCTAAAGCATCTATCTCATTTTCAAGCATGGATAGATGTTTTTTGTATTCAAAGAGCATATTAATATACATATCTAAGCTCAGGGCAAGACTAGAGTATAAAGCCTTCTGAAAAGGGTTTTGAGCCGCGGCGATCATTAGCTTTTCAGCCTGTTTGTTTGCCCATTGTAGTGAACGAGTATTACAGAATTCTTTTATTTTAGTTGTTAATGTGTCAGTATCACCTTTCAAGACATCTTCTGAAGTAGGAAATGCTTGTAATGTTTTTAAAGAAACGTCCGAATATAAATCTCCAAAAACCTTACTATATTCAGGAAAAACTTGATCCAAAACTGCCTGAAATTGTAGTTTGGTTTGTACAAACATGCATGTAATATTATCGTGCTGTCTCGTAAGATGACGCAAGTTCATAAGTTGGATACCACGCTTTTTATAAGGCTCTAAATCTTCCTTATAATACAGCTCGCAGAGGTGATTGGCATCAATGATATCAGTTTTTACTTTTCGCAAACTAGAACTTTTTGCTTTATATGAGATGAGTGGATTTACGATAATGATTAAATAGCCTCTGTCCTCAAAATATTGAACAACCGGTGTGTGATAATGACCCGTTGATTCCATTACAAGTGGGGGGCGTTCTCCTGAAATTTCCTCTATCTCTTTAATAAAATCTAATAAACTAGCTAACCCATCAAGATCATGTTTTACTTTGAAACTTTTCTTGTAGGGTATCTTTCTTTCCAAGTATGCTTGAATCTGACTTTCACCTTTTGCCACATCCAGGCCAATGACTGGATTCATTATAAACTTCCTCCTCCAAATATAATTACCGGTACCCCTAATCCTTCTTGTAGTGTCATAGCTTCGCTTGTTATACGAGATCATTGTCCCAACCAGCCTCAAACGTGTTTCTACAAGTAGGGGGCGAACTGTTTTGCGGACGGGGTCTTGGCCCCACGGGCGCGAACGTTCTACCCCGGCTACCGTTATCATATATCGATATAAAAAATGGTCAACCAGAAATATTTTCTGGCTGACCTAATAATACGAACGGGCGCGTTTATTTAGGAACGCGTTTTTTTAATTAAGGGCCAGATTGTTAAACAACACCTTTTAAGGAAAATGGGTATCTATGTTAATGTTTAGAAGAGATTGTGAAGAAATGTATTTAAAGTAAAGTACAGTTAGTATAATAAGCAATTATTTCAATAAAAAAAGGGATATGTTGGAATTTATAGAATACTTTTAATCAGCTTATAAAATTTTGTAATCAGGAGTTAATTTAATTGGAACTTATGCACGAAGGATGCAGATCCTTCAAATCATTACTAACAGAGTTTTTAACTACTTTAGTAGCTAAGGGAGAAGATTTATGACTTATAATGAGGTTGTTAAAATCGGTTATACATATTTACTTCCATTAGTATCAGAGTTGTACCGGTTGGAAGGTTATGAAATCAAGCCGGTTAAGGCACATACTGGAGGGCGGAATGTCGTTTATAACTGTGAGAAAGAGGGAGCTAGTGCAAAAATACTCAGAATCGCCTATTTAAATGACAGGAGCCGAGAGGATCTGTTGGGCGAAGTTGAATATATCCAATATTTATTCGAGCATGGCGGTAATGTCTCGAATGTGATCATCTCCCGGAAGGGAAATCTAATGGAAGAGATCACTCATAATAATCACACCTTTTTTGTCTGCCTGTTCGAAAAGGCTAGGGGAAAAAGGCTGGTGGAAAATCATTATCAATATCGCGAAGGAGTTCCTATTACGGAATACTATTATAACTGCGGTAAAGTTCTGGGTAAACTGCACCAATTGTCGAAAGGCTATGCTCCCGTCCATCACCGGTATAGTTTTTTTGATAAATACAATGTCGAGTATATCGATAAACTGATACCTGGTACGTTATCACTGCTTAAGGAGAAGATGGTAGAGCTCCTTAAAACTTTAGAACGATTGGACAAGAACTCTGAGTCTTTCGGGATGGTACATTTTGATTATTGTGATGGTAATTATATGATTGACTTTGATACCGGACAAATCACTGTATTTGATTTCGATAATTCATGTTTCTGTTGGTATATGTATGACTTGGCAAATCTCTGGACACTCGGAATGGGCTGGATACAATTTGAGCCTGACGCTGGTAAACGAAAAAACTTTATGGATGATTATTTCAGAACAGTACTCGAGGGATACACATCCGAGACCAAAATCGAAGATTCAATGTTGGATAAATTGTCTTTATTCATCCAAATAACCCTCATAGAAAATATTGTAGATGCATTCGAGGTAATGCGGAACAACGGTGAAGAGACGAAGTGCGATGAGAGGTTGGCATATTGCATAAAATGCCTTGAAGATGATATCCCGTATTTGGGGTTTTTCCATGAAGTTTTCTCATGTGAAGAACCATTTGAGTATGAGGCACGAAATATTTAGTCTTTTTGTAGCAGCCCTTGATTTGAATATTTTTAAACGGATGCGTTAGTTGAAAAAGCATAAGTGTTTTTTGAATAAATCCCTAATTTTGTTCTTCCATTAAAGGGCGCTTTTCTGATATAAGGAAAGCGCCTTTCTTCATGAAAAGGGACAGATTGTTGAACTAATAGACAGGATATTTCAATTAAAGCAGTAAAAAGAGGTTGTCCTGAAAAATGTTGAAAATCAAATTTCAGGAGCAACCTCTGTCATAATTACAAGTGTTAAAATCTGATCAATTAACTTAATTAACTTAAATTAACTGCAAAAAGTTGAAAGAATCTGATCTCCACGGTGTAGTTCAACTGAATTACCTGGGGCGTTAGCTTTATTAAGAAAATTGTTTCAAAAAAGTTGCTAAAGTTTTGGCAGCAATATGTTTATTATGATTATAGAATCTAAGTGGATAAAGCAGTATTTGTTATACTAATTTTTAATTGACTCTGAGAGTATGCGTGCGATCTGTTCACTATCCTCTTCTCTATAGACATATTCATGATAATGTGGTTGACGGATATCTCTCCATCCCTTTTCTGTAGCCTTTTTGTAATAATGTTTCGCTTGTTCCATTTCGCCGGTCAAATAAAACATACAGGCTGCATTCCAATATAATGCCATATCTCCATTCCAGTCCCAGCCTTTATCAAGTGCTTGAGCATAACTCCAAGCCGCGCGGGCATAATCTTTCTCCACGTCATACTTACGATCACCACGCATATAATGGTTTCCGTTGACAAGGAGGTTGTTTAAAGGATGATTCCATCCAAACAGAACAGGGAAATCCGCAAGCGGTTTGAAACCAACAGACAGAGCTGTTCGCTGAGAAGCTATGTTGTTTGACCAGCACTGCCAACCAACTTTTCTGATACCCCTCTGTTTTGCGAGCGCGAGTGCACCCAATGCTGTTTTTCGTGCCCACCCGTTACCTTGATAGTTTTCATCTGTTTCAATACCGATTTCACACTCATCATCAACTACCCAATCCGTAAGGCACCAGCTAATAATGGTCGGACCCTGATCCGTATCTTGTATAGCAACACAACCGAAGCCTTTATCCTCGTATGCTTCTATTGAAGGCCAGTTCTCTAGAATTTCACTTATTACTTCACTAAGCCCTATTACATCTTGACGTTGCAATAAGTTGCCATTTATCGGGACAATACTATTACCAGCGGGAACGTCTATATTGCTCAAATTGTGAGTAAAGGTCATTCGCCCACTTCTCAAAGGTAATAAATCTTTCATAACGATCTGGAGAATACCATCCCATTTTCCGTCTGTGGGATAAAACAGTACATAGTCTAATTCTCCATTCGAGGCAAGCTCAGGTAACAGCTCCTCTTTGACTAAGTTATTGGCTTCTTCGAAAAATCGGTTGTTCTCTGTACTGCCCCCTAGAAAAATGCCTTGAGGGCTTGTCAACAATGCTGATGCATAGTCATTAGACAGAAAAACCCTGCCTGGTACAGTTCCTTTAATGACACCTTTAATTGATAGATGATGCTTCAACGCTTCAAAAAGACCTGCTGCTTTATAAAAGTTTTCGCTGGTGAGTTCAATTCCTTGAACCATGTTTTTTGAGTACATCATATCCGTTTGCCTCCCATGAGCTTATGAGAGGTTTTATTCAACTAAAAATATAAACCTCTCACTTGCTTCTCGATTTGTTTGTTCTTAACCAAACACCATCACTCCTTTAAACGTATTAGAGGATTAAGTTCTGAGATGCTTTGAGTTTTATGCCCTCACCCAATTATGGAATAATTATACAATTTGGTCAAGGTGGATTTTATATTAGATGCAAGATACGTAAGAATAAGTATGGTACTTCAAGTAGTTGAATGAAGCATTAGAAGTCAGCTTAGACCATGCGAAAGTTTCTAATTATTGGTTCACTTTGTTTTTTGGAAGAATAGAACATGGAATATAGGAACATCAGGCTTTGATAAATACGATCCACAAGTGGATATAATAGAATGGAAGTCTTTTTTCTATCAGTTGGTGGATAAATAATGAGATGTACCCCACAATCATTTGCCTTTTTTGAGGTTTTTGTCACTATACTGAACGGGTTTGGGGAATTTACACTTTTCATTTAATTGGAAAAATGAAGGGTATATATTATAATAAAAATAGTACGTATGTTCTGTTTTTGTGGATTGGAACAATAGAAAAGGATGATGATTAATGCTACCCTTTTTCACAAACCCATATCCAGATGAGCTGTTGTATTCTGCTATTGCACGTTATCGCTTCTATAGTGGCAATCTTGATTGTAAAGATACGCTGGAAGAGTAGTTTGGCAGTCGTTCTGTGATTCCGAGTGTGGAGATTGGAAGTCTTTTTTCTATCTTAGTAAAGAGGCTTGGTCCCCATTACTCTATCGAAACCCTTTTAGCTAACCAAACGATTTATCCTTATTATGCTATGCTCCTTTCAAAGAATCGGCAGCAAGAGATGGACTAATTTCTATATATCTAACAGATATAGTAATAAACGAAGTTAAGTCCAATATTTATGAACAAGTATATGAAAAGACAAAGAACATCTATACTAAGTTTGCAAAAGATGCAAGAATTTTAAAGAATTTGAGTGAGTACAGTAGTACTTTTAATATTGGAGAAAGATTAGATCAAATATTAAATGATTATGATAAAGAAGAGGGAAAATATTTGTATTTGGAAACTGTTACTACAGAAATTGCTGACGATGTTACTGTTCCTGTATTAATGAAAATTAGTTATAATTTTAATGATAAAGATGAAATAGAAGTCAACAGTATAAGCCTTAATGAAGGTGAGTCCATTGAGGTAGCATTTCCTAATGGTTATTAAAAAGGTGTAAACTGTAATTTTCTTGGTATATTCGTTAAAAGGTTGCTACCTACTGCCACATAGTTGGTTTCCAAATAGTAAGGAATCGGGGAAGAGCAGGAGCCATAATGCTCTGCATACAATGGCCAATCCACCGTCACCTTAACGTTTGTTCAATATCAAATCAAAAATCAGGCTGGATTCAATTTGGATTCCAGTCTTTTTATTCTCCAATATACTTTCAATAGTTTTGTTAAAATTTTGCTGCTTTTTCAAACCACATGATGTCATAAAGCTATTCTCGGTAATCTTAATTACAGGTAACATGGAAACTAAGTCATTAGTTTTGAAAGTAAGTTATTCGCTAATATGTATTAAATTTTTGTTTCAAGAAAATTTAGTCAAGACTTAAAAGCAAGTCTTTCTCTAAATAAATACCTGGGATGTCCTTTTTTAAGGGACATTCCTTTCTAGCCTTATAATAATATTTTCTAATTGATTCGAGGTTCTAGCTTTAATTTATTATTTTGTAGTTGACTACTACGTAACGTAATATTTTATATTCTAAATATCAGAGGTGATTCTTAGTGAAAACCATCAAAGAAATTTCAAATTTAACCGGTATGTCAGTTAGAACGTTGCAATATTATGACAAAATTGATTTATTAAAGCCTTCAAATCATACGATATCCGGATATCGTCAATATGATTCAGACGTACTAATTAAGTTGCAGCAAATTCTACTCTATAAGGAACTGGGATTCTCTTTGAAAGAAATAAAGTTATTGCTAAATGATTCCACTTCTGATTATAAAACAAAACTATCAAGGCAGCGCATTCTCTTGTTCCAAAAGAAAGAAGGACTTGAAAGTATGATTACCTTGATAGATTCGATTCTCAAAGGAGAAAAAGACATGGATTTTGAAGTATTTAAAAAAGCATTGGAAAATAAAATGCCTTCTGAAGTTGAAGTCAAAGAGCAAATTGCGAATCAACTTAGCTTGAAAAATTTTAACTCTATAAAAGAGATTTGGGGAGAGAAGGAATTTCTAAAGCTACCAAACTTATCAAAAGATGAATTTGATAAGTTTATGGAACAAAGCGATATTTTATTAAAAGAGTTAGCACAAGAAAATGATGAGTTAAAGCAAATGCACATTATTAGTGGCTGGATTGAATTGCATGTAACTACATTCAATATTAGTAACCCTAAAGCCTACGCAAAAGTAACTTCTAATCTATATGAAAGCGACAAAAGTGCAATGGGCCAAGTAAATTCAAAGTTTGGAACAAATTTTAATAGAGTATTATCTAGTTTGTTAGCTGAATTTTCCGAATAAATGTATCGCTATACAAAAATATGGGGAGCAATTTAATATTGCTTCCTCGCTTTGCATAATGCCAATTATAAATGTAAAGTTGCGACGTTTATAAAGAAATACGATGCTTTCAAGTAAAGAATTCTAAGTGAGTTTTGATCAATCTCTTTTATAAAAATCTCATACTCAGCTAAAAAGAGTAACTCCATTTTGATCAATCTTTTTTTAAAACGGGTTCTTTTCATTTAACGTAAGATACGGGTTTGTGGGGTGTTTTTGATCAAACTTTATTTTAAGGCTACATTTTGTATAACTAAAAAAATGTTAGAAACAATAAAAAAAAAGTTGGAAATATGAAAATAAAGCTAGAAACAGTTAAAAAAAGTTAGAAACTGTTGGTACCATAAAGTTAGACCAATTATTTTTTTAGGCGGCATGTTTGGCATGATTTCGATATTGTATCGGAATCATGCCTTTTAATTTTGCCTTGATTTGTTTAGTTCTAAGCTACAACTGTATTTTTATAAAAAAGATTGATCACTTAAAACAAAAT
>JAEWDX010000298.1 GCA_023389895.1 Bacillota bacterium | reverse complement strand
CTCTCGTCCCTTTTTAGGGATGGGGGTTTTTTTGTGTTCCCTGAAGCAGTTTGTACTATTTTTTATTAAAAAAGGGAGGTATTCATATGTTGGACATTAAGTATTTAAGAGCAAATTTTGCAGAAGTGAAAAAAAAGCTTGAGCATCGCGGGGAGGATCTATCAGATCTAGGGAAATTTGAAGATCTTGATGTTAAACGCCGTGAACTGATTGTGAAAGCGGAACAATTTAAGAGTAAAAGAAATGAAGTATCACAACAAGTTGCGGTTTTAAAGCGTGAGAAGAAGAATGCAGATGATTTAATTGCTGAAATGAGAGAAGTAGGAGATCAAATTAAATTACTGGATGATGAGCTAAGAGTAGTAGAAGAGGAATTAGACTTGCTAATGCTCAGCATTCCAAATATTCCGCATGAAAGCGTCCCAGTTGGAGAAACAGAGGATGATAATGTGTTGGCTTGGGATTGGGGAGAAATTCGTCAATTTGATTTTGAGCCAAAGCCACATTGGGATATTGCTACAAACTTAAACATTCTTGATTTTGAAAGAGCGGGAAAGGTTACAGGAAGCAGATTTGTTTTTTATCAAGGGCTTGGCTCACGTTTAGAACGTGCTTTATTTAACTTTATGCTTGATTTGCATACGGATGAGCATGGATATAAGGAAGTTTTGCCACCGTATTTAGTGAATCGTGCAAGCATGACTGGAACAGGGCAGCTCCCTAAATTTGAAGAGGATGCCTTTCTTATTGAAAGTGAGGATTATTTCTTAATTCCAACTGCGGAAGTTCCAATTACAAACATGCATCGCGATGAAATTATGAATGGTGAGAATCTCCCAATTAAGTATGCGGCATTTAGTGCTTGCTTCCGCTCTGAGGCGGGGTCTGCAGGTCGTGATACACGCGGTTTAATCCGCCAACACCAATTCAATAAAGTAGAGCTTGTTAAGTTTGTAAAGCCTGAAGAGTCTTATAAGGAGCTAGAAAAATTAACGAAAAATGCAGAAAAGGTTCTTCAACTATTAAATCTTCCATACCGTGTTATGAGTATGTGCACAAGTGATTTAGGCTTTACTGCTGCAAAGAAGTATGATATTGAAGTATGGATACCGAGCTATAATACGTATCGAGAAATTTCTTCTTGCAGTAATTTCGAAAGCTTCCAAGCTCGTCGTGCTAATATTCGTTTCCGACGTGATCCGAAGGGAAAACCGGAATATGTTCACACATTAAATGGATCAGGTTTAGCGATTGGCCGTACAGTTGCAGCTCTATTGGAGAATTATCAGCAAGAGGATGGAAGTGTTGTCATTCCAGAAGTATTGCGTCCATATATGGGTAACCGGGATGTTATAAAGCCAGAGTAATTTTCGAAAAAACTGCAGGTAAAATGTTTAAATGGTGATTTAACATTTCCTGTAGGCAAAAAAAAACAAAGTCTTAGAAAAAAATTCAGAAATAATATTGACTTCATTTCATTTAGATGGTATATTATTTTTTGTCGATACGGAGGAATACCCAAGTCCGGCTGAAGGGATCGGTCTTGAAAACCGACAGGCGGGTTAAACCGCGCGGGGGTTCGAATCCCTCTTCCTCCGCCATCTTAATGAATATCGAACATGCGCATAAATTGGAGATGAAATCGTTACTGTAAATGTAACGATTTTTTTTATACATAAAAATAGCCGCAATAGCGACTATTTTTTCAATAATTGTGTTTGTTTGAGGAGATTTGAAATGCGCTCAATAATGGGTCCAACTGAATCTTCACTTGTTAAAATATCATAATCATTAATATCTAAACGAAGTACAGGGCAAGCATTAAACGTATTGATCCAATTTTCGTAGCGCTCGTACATTTCTTTCCAGTATTCGATCGGAGTTTGCTGCTCCATTGGTCTTCCTCTTTCTTTAATCCGCGCTAAAATATCTTCAAAAGATCCGTCTAAGTAAATAAGTAAATCGGGATGTGGAAAGTATGGTGTCATTACCATCGCATCAAATAAGCTTGTGTACGTTTCATAATCAACCTTGGTCATTGTTCCTTTTTCATAATGCATTTTCGCGAAAATTCCTGTATCTTCATAAATGGATCGATCTTGAATAAAACCTCCCCCATATTCAAATATTCGTTTTTGCTCTTTATAGCGCTCTGCTAGAAAGTAAATTTGTAAATGAAAACTCCAACGCTCAAAGTCAGTATAGAATTTATCTAAATATGGATTTGTATCCACTTTTTCAAAGGAAGTATGGAAATGGAGTGCCTTAGCAAGGGCATTCGTCATCGTTGATTTTCCGACACCAACTGTACCAGCAATCGTAATGACAGCGTTCGTGGGAATATCATATTTATTGCGTAAATTCATGATTGGATGCTCCTCTTTTTCAAATATTCATTTAACGTATTAAGTACATGTTGAAGATCATGATTGTTTTTAACAAAATCGAGTGTGTCGCCGTTAAAACGAAGTACGGGGATGTTAGGATTCTGTTGTTCAAATGTAGTGATCGTCTTTTCATAATCAAGGGATAGTTGTTCTAAATAGATGGGGCTTATATTTTTTTCAAAATCTCGCCCTCTCAGCCTGATTCGTTCCATAATAGTCTCTAGGCTTGCATGTAAATAGATAATTAAATTTGGTTTCGGGATATCGCTTGTTAAAATATCATAGATTTTTAAGTATTTTTCGTATTCACTGGAACTCAATGAACGTTTTGCAAAAATTAAATTTTTAAATATATGATAGTCAGCGATCACAGGTTTGTTTTTTATTAAGAAATGTTTGTTTATATCAGTGAGCTGCTTATAGCGATTACATAGGAAGAACATTTCTGTTTGGAAGCTCCATTCTTCTATGTTCTCGTAGAATTTATCTAAAAAAGGGTTTTCATCAACGATTTCCTTTAGAAATTCATATTGGAAATGGACAGAAATTGCTTTTGCTAAAGATGTTTTTCCAATGCCGATTGGCCCTTCTATTGTAATAAAAGGTGTTTCCCCCATATTTGTCCTCCTACCTCTTCTTCCATCGTGCATGATTTTATGAAAACTGAAAATTTCACAGCAATCATAATTTTACCATATTATTATCTGACGAGGGGATGGAATTTACAACAGAAACAACAATGAAAAACAGCTGCTTATAAAGACAGCTGTCAGAGTGTAGGTAAATTTTTTTTTCATCAAAATAGTAGAAAACGGCTATGGGCTTTGCGATAGCTTCAAAGCTACTTTTTAATTATTTCTGTTTTAAGTCCTTTTCTCTACATTAAAATTATCAGCAATTAGTAGCCAATTTTGTGGGAAAGAAAGACCGAGCTTCCAATAGCTCATTCCTCTTAGTTTAAGCTCTTTTATTAAATTGAATTTCGCTTGAATCGAACGAGCATCTTCAAACCAAACTTCATGCTCCTTTCCTGCTTCATCTATAAAGTTGAAGAATGGGGCCTGGGCCTTTTGATCATACAAAATAGCGACATTATTTTCGGCCGCTATCTGAATGGCTTGCTGCGGACTGATTGCCTTTGCGACAGTCCCTTGGACAAATGGTAAAGTCCAGACATAGCCATATAAATTTTGCCCCATTAAAATTTTGGATGAGGGTATTTCACTTATCGCATATTCTAATACTTGTCTAACAGGGCCAATAGGAGATACAGCCATAGCTGGTCCGCCACTATAGCCCCATTCATAAGTCATAATGATGACAAAGTCGACAATTTCCCCATGTGCTTTATAGTCATGTGCTTCATACCATTCCCCTTTTTGCGTGGCGCTTGTTTTCGGTGCTAAAGCGGATGAAATGAACCAGCCTTCTTGTCTAAACCGTGATTTTGCTTTTCTAAGAAAGCGATTGTACGCTTCACGGTCTTTAGGAAATAAATGTTCAAAGTCGAAATGAATGTCTTTAAAACCGTATTTCCTTGCTGTTTCTACGATATTATTGAGAAATTTATCTTGAATCGCGATATCATTGAGAAGGATTTGTCCAAGCTCTGCACTGAATTGGTCGTTTTCTAGATTGGTAATGACCATCATTAAAACATTGTTATTTGCCTTGGCAATTGCAGGGAAATTATTTAGAAGTGGTTCTTTCATTGATCCATCACGAAGAGCTTGAAAGCTAAAGGGAGCTAAATAAGTTAAATATGGTGCAGCTTCTCTAGCACTTGTTTCTAATATCGGAGCAACAGTTGTCCCACGTGGTTCTACATAAGCGTTAAATTCTGCATTTGTTTTTGCTTGCGGTGGGATGTACAGCCTCATCCCGATTTGCAGTGGTGAATTTATCGAAATTCGATTAATATTCGCAAGCTCCTGATAGGAAATTCCGAATTTCTTAGAAATAGAATAAAGACTATCCCCGCTTTGTACCCAATAAAATTGACCAACAATAGGGATGACAATCGCCTGTCCAACGACGAGATTATTTTGATTAGGAATTTCATTAGCCTGAACTAGTTCATTAACAGTTGTTCCATAAGCGCTTGCGATGCCTGTTAATGTTTGATTCTGTTGAACAACATGAATTTGCAAATGATTCCCTCCTTTTTCTGTAAAAATAAATTTCATGCATGTGTTAGGAACACTGTCCATGCCTGTTTATATAAAAATGAATATCTCTAACCATTTTATGAAAGAATTTAGAAAGTAATGATATAATTCAATCATTCAATGGAAAATGAAAAGGGTGCAGCGAATGGCTCGAACGGATGAGAAATATATGCTAGAAGCGATAATTGAGGCGAAAAAGGCGAAACAAATTAATGAAGTACCAATTGGTGCTGTGATTGTCCTAAATGGGGAAATTATTGCAAGCGCCCATAATTTACGAGAATCAAAGCAAAATGCGATTGCCCATGCAGAGCTACTTGCCATTGATCAAGCTTGTCAGCGGATGGGAACGTGGAGATTGGAGGATGCCGAACTTTATGTTACGCTCGAGCCTTGTCCGATGTGTTCTGGGGCTATTATTCTTTCGCGAATAAAGAGGGTTGTTTATGGTGCAGTTGATCCGAAGGGTGGCTGTGCGGGAACGTTAATGAACCTTCTTCAAGATCAACGTTTCAATCATACGAGTGAGGTTGTAGCAGGGGTTCTTGAAAAAGAATGTGGAGTGCTTTTGACAGATTTTTTCAAAGAATTAAGAGAACGAAAAAGAAAAGAGAGGCAAATGCTAAAGGAAGCTTCTAGCGAATAAGAATAAAAAGGATTAGGAATTGCTTTTTAGCAGCACAATTAGTATAATTATATATGCGTCACTTATGATGCAACTAAATATGGTTTCAACTTTGCCGTGCTAGGCGGGGAGGTAGCGGTGCCCTGTATTCGCAATCCGCTCTAGCGAGGCTGAATCCCTTCCTGAGGCTGATGTCCTGTAGGGTCTGCCTTAAGTAAGTGGTGTTGACGCTCTGGTCCTGCGCAATGGGAATCCATGAACTATGTCAGGTCCGGAAGGAAGCAGCATTAAGTGGACCATCTCATGTGCCGCAGGGTTGCCTGGGCTGAGCTAACTGCTTAAGTAACGCTTATGGGCGTCAGTCGAAGGAAGGTGCACGGCAGTTTAACTATAATAATCAAACTCATCTCTTATTGGGATGAGTTTTTTTAGCAATATAAGATTCTCTTTCTTAAAGTTGAGATAAGTTCAGTCCATATGTCGTTAGAGCATTAAGGAGGAATTCTTCAAATAATTACCATGGAAATAATCTGCAATTTAATTGTTTGAAGGTGCTTCCGCTTTTCTTTGTAAAAAGGAATTTGGATAAGGTATAATGATTGAGGAGAATAAATGGGAAGGGGGCGTGTCAATGAGTTATCAAGCTTTATATCGGGTTTGGCGTCCGCAGAGCTTTATCGATGTTGTTGGACAAGAGCATGTAACCAAAACATTGCAAAACGCCCTGCTTCAACAAAAAATCTCACATGCATATTTATTTTCGGGTCCTCGTGGGACAGGGAAGACAAGTGCTGCGAAAATTTTAGCAAAAGCTGTTAACTGTGAACGATCCCCTATTAATGAGCCGTGTAATGAATGCCCTTCATGTAAGGGAATAACAGACGGATCAATTTCTGATGTGATTGAAATCGATGCTGCTTCAAACAACGGTGTAGAAGAGATTAGAGATATTCGTGATAAAGTAAAATATGCCCCTAACTCTGTGAAATATAAGGTCTATATTGTTGATGAAGTACATATGCTCTCTATCGGTGCATTCAATGCCTTATTAAAAACACTTGAAGAACCTCCAAGACATGTTATCTTTATTTTAGCAACAACAGAGCCACATAAAATTCCGCTCACGATTATTTCAAGATGTCAGCGTTTTGATTTTAAGCGGATTACAGCAAAGGCGATTGTTGGAAGAATGAAGCATATTGTTGATGAGACAGGTGCCCAATATGATGAACAAGCATTGCATATTATTGCAAGAGCGGCTGAAGGCGGAATGCGTGATGCCTTAAGCTTGCTCGATCAAGCGATTTCATTTAGTCAGGATCGCGTGACATTGGAAGATGCGCTTACCGTTACTGGTGCTGTTTCGCAAGGGTTTCTTACTAAATTAGCAAATGCCGTAATGGAGAAGGATGCAGCCTTAGCTTTAGAATATTTAGAGGAATTGCTTTTTCAAGGTAAGGATCCGGCTAGGTTTATGGAGGATTTTATTTTTTATTTTCGCGATATGCTGCTGTTTAAAGCGGCACCGCGTTTAGAGGAATCATTAGAAAGAGTTATGCTCGATGATGAATTCCAATCTTTAGCAAATAGATTAAATCAAGAAGACATCTATGATCTTATTGAAGTGCTTAATAAAGCGCAACAGGAAATGCGATGGACAAATCACCCAAGAATCTTTCTAGAAGTAGCGATGATGAAGCTGAGTCAGCTTGAAAGAAAAGAACAGCAGGTTGCTTCTAGCGATATTCAACCACTTCTTCAGAAAATTGCTCATCTTGAGCAGGAAATCAATCAACTAAAGCAGCAAGGTGTTACGGTTCTAAAGGATGAACAGCATGAAGGACAAAAAAAGCAGCCAAGAACTTCTCGTAAAGGTTTTCAAGCACCTATCGGAAAAGTGAATGAGCTATTAAAGCAAGCGACAAAATCTGATTTGATTGCCATCAAAAGCCGCTGGGGTGAAATTCGTGAACGGCTTATGCCTTCACACGCTGCCCTGTTAAATGAGGCTGAGCCAGTCGCAGCTTCAGGGAATGCAATGGTTATAAAATTTAAACATGAGATTCACTGCCAAATGGCAATGGATAATGTGAAATTTGTAGATGCATTTTCTAGTATGTTGAGCGAACTATTTGGAAATCAGATACAGATCATTGGGATTCCGAATGAACAATGGCAAAATGTTAGAAAAGATTTTTTACAAAATCAACGCAATGATGAACAAGAGCAAGAAGGACATTTAGGTTCAAAAGAAGAAGAACCATTGGTAGCCGAAGCAAGGAAACTATTTGGCGATGAATTAATTGAAATAATAGAATAAATTTATTGATACAGGAGGAATAAATGATGCGTGGTGGAATGGGAAATATGCAAAATATGATGAAGCAAATGCAAAAAATGCAGAAGAAAATGGTAGAGGCTCAAGAAAAGCTTGGCGAGGAAAGAATTGAAGGTACCGCTGGCGGCGGAATGGTTACAGTTATCGTTTCTGGTCATAAACAAGTAATAGAAGTGAACATTAAAGAAGAGGTTGTTGATCCAGAAGATATTGAAATGCTTCAAGATCTTGTGCTTGCTGCTACAAATGATGCATTGAAAAAGGCAGATGACTTGTCGAATAATACAATGGGTCAATTTACGAAAGGGATGAACCTTCCAGGAATGTTTTAACCCTCGTTAGGTGCTTTTCGTAAAGGAGGAAGAATAAATGCATTATCCTGAACCGATATCAAAGCTAATTGACAGCTTTATGAAATTGCCAGGTATCGGCCCGAAAACGGCCGCTCGTCTGGCTTTTTTTATATTAAATATGAAGGAAGACACCGTGCTTGATTTTGCTAAGGCTTTAGTCGATGCAAAAAGAAATTTAACGTACTGCTCTGTTTGTGGTCATATTACAGATCAGGATCCTTGTTATATTTGCGAAGATCAGAGAAGGGATCGCTCTGTTATATGTGTAGTTCAAGATCCGAAAGATGTTATTGCGATGGAAAAAATGAAGGAATATCATGGACTTTATCATGTTTTACAAGGTGCTATTTCCCCTATGGATGGAATTGGTCCTGAGGATATTAACATCCCTAATCTTTTGAAAAGGTTACAAAATGATGAAGTGCAAGAGGTTATTTTGGCAACAAATCCTAATATTGAGGGCGAAGCAACAGCGATGTATATTTCAAGGCTCTTAAAGCCATCAGGTATTAAAGCTACTAGGATTGCACATGGATTGCCAGTTGGCGGAGATTTGGAATATGCTGACGAAGTAACACTCTCTAAAGCGTTAGAAGGAAGAAGAGAAATATAATAATGAGGCTTTAATTAGTGGGGGTGTGCTGTATGCTATTTCGGAGAAAGGGTTGGCTTCGAAAAGAATTCGATGAGAAGCTTTTAGATAGGCTGACTGAATTTAAGGATTCTTGGGTAAGTCAAAAGCAATTAATCGAGAGAAGCTTTGAACCATCAACAGAAGCTATAAATCAGGCGAAAATTGCTGAAGCAAAATATTTCTTTCTATTTAAAGAAGTGAAAAGGCGAAAAATTAGTATTCAATAAGATAGATGGGCTGTTTTGATGCTCTATTTAGAATCTAGGTTTTCTCATTTTTTTGAATTAGAGTCTTATAGCCTGTTCATGCGAGATAAATTTCTATTCAATCGTCTTCATAATAGGTATTTTTTGTGCCTCTATCTCATAAATTGATCGTACAAGTTGTTGAGAGGGGGCTTTATTGCTTGGAACCTATTATAATTATTTCTATTTTAGGTGGATTAATCGTCTTATTTTTATTTGTTGGTACGCCGATTAAACCCGTTAGATTTATTGGACAAGGAGTAATTAAACTACTTATTGGAGCATTATTTCTTTTTTTTCTTAATGTATTTGGAAATCAATTTGGTATTCATGTTCCGATTAATCTAATTACAGCTAGTGTATCGGGACTTTTAGGAATACCAGGTTTATTTGCATTAGTAGCAGTTCAAACATGGGTAATTTAATGTAATGAAGGGATATCTCAAATCAAAAGTGAAAGATTCCATTTTTAATATATAGTGATGAAAAAACCTAAATAAATTAAGATTTTTATGGATGTAAGCTATTAGCTGGGATATCCCTTTATTTTTTTTATAAAAAGGTATTGACGGTGATTATGAAAAGTAGTAACATATTAAAAGTCGTCACAAACAACAAATTAATTTAATGTTAAAAAGTTGTTGACAGTATAATTCAAAAGTGATATATTAAAAAAGTCGCTTCTGGGTGACGAAATAAATAAACTCCTTTTAAACATGATTTCAAATTAAATAAAAACTTTGTTTTTATGCCTTGGCATATTTGAGGGACAACTCCTCAAGGTAATCCGAAGT